>DATGIQ010000399.1:0-15236 GCA_035295665.1 Gemmataceae bacterium
AAAATGGTATCCACAAGCCGGCGGGTGCATATAATGGACGGGTAGTGGGACTGCCATCGGTCCTGCTACAGGAAGGCTATGGTCAGCCGCATCCTTGGATAGGTAAGTAGCGAGGCTCGGAGAATAGAACGCGTCATCTGACCCTGTTCATCGGCAAGGTGTCAGATAGAATACAAAACTACTTGGGTCCGGATGAACGTGCGATGGCTGTGACGCTCCGAGCGCCTCTTTTCCATCCCTTTCTCTTGTCCCATGTAAACGCATCGTGTACTTTGCGAGACGACGCCGCCCCGGCGTGGAGTGCGGTGCGCCTGGCATGTTTTTTGGGGGGCCCTCCATGGGCAAGAAGTTGTATGTAGGCAACCTGGCCTACACGATCAGTGACAGCGATTTGCTGCGGCTATTTGAGCCGCATGGCACCGTGCAATCCGCCCAGGTGATCATGGATCGTGACACCGGCCGATCCAAGGGGTTCGGCTTTGTGGAAATGGGCAGCGATCAGGAAGCCCAGGCCGCGATCTCGGCTCTGAATGGCACGGAAGTGGAAGGTCGAGCCTTAACCGTCAACGAAGCGCGTCCCAAGCCCGAAGGAGGAGGAGGCGGCGGCGGCGGGCGCGGCGGATATGGCGGAGGCCGTGGCGGTGGTGGGCGCGGTGGCTACGGCGGGGGCGGCGGCCGGCGTTACTAAGCGGCAATCGCAAAACACAGCCGTTCAACATCCTGAGCCCGAACGGTCGGCGAGACTTTCTCGCCAACCGTTCGGGCTTCGTGGTAGATGCGTCACTTCTTTGATTCGCGGGGAACTACGAAGCCGCAGAGGCCGGCACAGCGGGTCGTATGGTCGTGGCCTCCGCAGTGAGCTTCCGGATTGCGGATTCATTTCGCAACACCTTCGCCGGCGGCTTGCGCAATCCCCAGACCACGCCGAAGAAACCCAGCACTTTGAGCATGTAGTAGCACACATCAATTTCCCACCAGAAGAAGCCCTGGTTGGCGGAGCTTTGATAATGGTGGTGATTGTTGTGCCAGCCTTCTCCCAGAGTCAGGACGGCAACGAAGGCATTGTTACGGCTCTCGTCGGTCGTGGCAAAGCGTCGTCGGCCGAAAATGTGGCAGAGCGAATTGACGGCAAACACCGCATGGTAAAGCAGGACCGTGCTTACAAAGAAGCCCCAAGCCAGGCCGCTCCAACCCCCAATGAGGGCGCAGAGCGTAGCGAGAAACATGCCAGGGATCCAGTGATGGCGGTTGAGCCAGCGCAGCTCGGGGTAGCGTGTCCAGTCGCGAATTACTTGCCAGTTGGTCGCTTCATGATCCCGGGCCAAGACCCAGCCGATGTGGGACCACCACACACTATTGGTGCGTGGCGAGTGCGGATCTTCGGGAGTGTCGGAATAGCGGTGGTGATGGCGGTGGTGAGAGGCCCACCAGAGCGGGCCCTTTTGCATCGCGCTACAGCCCAGCCAGGCCAGTACGAATTGAAACGGCCGGCTGGTCTTGAACGAGCGATGGGAAAAGTAGCGGTGGTAGCCCGCGGTGATACCAAACATCCGCACGAAGTAAAAGACGCCACACAGCGCCAGGGCGATGCTATTGACGCCGGTGAAGAAAACCGCCACACAAGCTACATGCAACGACAGGAATGGCACACTTTTCAGCCACCCGCCGATGTGCTCCCGAGGGGACTTTGTACTCTTGGACATTTTCCTTCAGTCTCAGCGAAAGTTCCTTAAGGAGGGGAAATCGGGTACCCATTCCCGAGCCCAGGCTCCCTGTTATCAGCTGCAAGCGGAGATTTTTCCGGATCGGGCCGGAACCTTGTTGAGTCCAGCAATTCTAGCATGTTCCCAGGCAGCGGGAGAAAGGCCTTGCTGGAGACTCCGTCGATTAAACCTTGACGCCGCTGCTCTCCGGGGGCGATTGCCGCAGGGGACCCCGGTAGGTGATCCGCCCTTTCGTCAAATCGTAGGGAGAGATGGCGACCGTCACCGTGTCGCCAGGCAGGATGCGGATAAAGTTTTTCCGTATTCGCCCTGCAATGTGGGCGATTAACTCGTGGCCATTTTCCAGGCGCACCCGAAACTGCGTATTCGCCAACGCTTGGACGACTTTGCCCTGGACTTCGATTGCTTCTTCTTTTGCCATACACACTTCCTTCCTGTGGGCCTGGATACCTCCATGTCTTCCGTTGCCATGAACAGACGGAAGCGTAATGTAATGGTGGCCAGGGCATCTACGCAAATCCCGTTCCATTAGTGTACCGAACGGGGGCGATTTTGGCTATGGCTTTCTGTGCTCGACCGGCCCGTCAACCCGCACCCCGGAGCATCCGTTGTCCCGGCTACACGAAACCGAACTCCATTCCAACCCGTTCCGCCAATTCCAATTGTGGCTCGACGAGGCGATCGCAGCACGCTTGCCCCAGCCACTCGGTATGGCCTTGGCCACGGCCACGGTGGACGGCCGTCCTTCGGTGCGGATGGTTTTGCTCCGTGGCCTGGACGAGCGTGGGTTCGCTTTCTTCACCAACTATGAGAGCCGCAAGGCGCGGGAACTGGAAGCCAATCCTCGAGCCGCATTGGTCTTCTACTGGGCGGAGCTGGACCGGCAGGTCCGCATCGAAGGAACCGTCGAGCGTCTCTCGGCCGAAGAGTCCGATGTCTATTTTCGGAGCCGGGAACGCGGCAGCCGCCTCGGGGCTTGGGCATCGCCGCAGAGTCAGGTCATCGCCAGCCGGGACTTCCTGGAACGGCGCATGGAGGAACTGACCGCTCGGTACACCGAGGGCGATGTTCCACGACCACCGTATTGGGGAGGCTATCGTCTCCTCCCCGCCGTGATCGAATTTTGGCAAGGACAACCGAGCCGGCTCCACGACCGCTTGCGCTACCGTCGGTGCGACCGCAGTTCATGGCTTGTCGAGCGCCTGGCACCATGAGGCACGTGGTTTCGCAGCGGTTCGCAGAACGGCCGCGAAACCACGTGCAACCGCACCCCGAATCACACGTCGATCCCCACGGATCGCATGAGCGCCAAGGCATTGCTCGTGGTGACGATGCCGGGCCGCATTCGGTAATCAAAGGACAGCCTCCGGCCCTCAAAGCGATCCTCAAAATGGACATTGGCGGCTCGAGGAACCAGGCGATCGGCTATTTCCGCCAAGGCCAGATCATGCGTGGTGATGAGTCCGATGGACCCGCAATCCAGCAACGATCGGATGACGGCCTCAGCCCCCAATCGGCGATCGTGGGAATTGGTGCCCAGGAGAAATTCATCCAGCAGAAACAACAGCGGAGGCGATCCCTTCGCCATCTCGAGAAGTTGCCGTACGCGCATGATTTCCGCGTAAAAGCGGGACCGGCCTGCTTGAAGCGAATCCTGGATCCGAAGCGTGGCCCCGATGACCAGGGCCGAGATCCGTAGCCGGTGCGCACGCACCGGTGCACCGGCGAGTGCCAGGACTGTGTTGATCCCGACCGTGCGCAGCAGCGTGCTCTTGCCCGACATGTTGGAGCCGCTCACCACCAGCAACCGTAATTGACCGCCCAGATCCACGTCATTCCGAACGCACTGGTTAATCGGCATCAGCGGATGCCCCAGCCCTTCGCCTGCAAGACAGGGCCCCTCCGAAACGATCTCGGGGAACGGATCGAGCGGGTTCTCATATGCATAGGCTGCCAGGGCACAGAGGGCCTCGAACTCTCCGACGGCATCGAACCAGCGAGTAATCGCAGAGCCGGCCGTTACCCGCCAGGCTTCAATGGCAAATGCCATCTGGGTGGTCCAGAGCAGCAGCGGAGCAAACAAGGCGAAGAATTGATTGCGCTGAGCGGTGAGCCAATCGACCAGCCGGCCAAGCTGCGCAATCCGGCGTGACGGCGGTACACCCAACGTTTCGAGCTTCTCCCGAAGCCGGCGCAAATACGGCGCAGTCAACGGCTCCCGTTCCAGGCGCCCCAGAATGCCAGCGAAGAGGGCGAGATCGTGCGCTGCCTTCTCCACCGGCTGGACGACACGGCAAACACGACGCAGCAGCCACAAGGCGAAGCCACCCTGAACTGCCAGCGCCGCCAGGAAGGGCACGGAACCAATTCCTCCACCCCACCAGGCAACAAGTGCGGTCAGAGTGCACACGGGAAGCGCCGCGGCCACGATCCGCGGCCAGCCCAGCCCCAGTTGCGCGGGAGCACCACCCCAGGCGCCCAGCGCAGCCAAATCAATTGCCGATGGCAATTCATCGCCCAGCAGAGCCAATTCCTCGCGCAGGTCGAGCCGCGGGCCAAGCTCTGCGACCGCTGCCTGCCGGCCACGAACTTCATCCACCGGGGCCGGAGCCAGCAGCCACGCAGCCAGCGTATCCTCTCCCTTGCGCGTGCGGACCGTACACAACAACTCGAACAGCGAGCCGCTGCCGAACAGATCGAGATCCAGGGCGTTGGGATGGTGTTCATCGAGAAAGCGCACGCCGGCATTGCCCTTTCCTTTCCACTGGTTGTCCAGCCGGGCAAGTCCGCGTTCATAGAACTCCGCGGCACGCTCCATCCGCCGATGGGTTCGGCGAACGCGTCCATGCCAGATTACCAGGGCTACAAAGAGCAGAACCGGAGCCAGCAGCCAATAGGCCGCAATCCGCTCCGCCCAGAACGCCAGCCCAGCGACCAACCCAATGGCCAGGAACGCTGCCAACCGGGCCTCGGCCATCATGCGGTGGAGCCGTGCCTGCTGCGCAGCCCGTGCCCGCCGCGCTTCGAGGCGCCGCACATACTCCGCCCGACGGCTGAAGTTATCCGCTGGCGTCGGTTCACCGCTGCGACAATGCACACTCTCGGCCATGGCCAAATTGGGTGCTCCTCTCACCACTTCCCGCGCCGTCGTTCGTCCGCGGGTAAGATTTCCAAACACGTCATCCATCACCCGGTCAAAGTGGTTTCGATGAATTCCTCCGGCAAGCTCGCTTCCCGCATCAGCCAGGCATGCCCGATGAAGCACGAACGGCATCGGATGTTGCAAAGCGTCCCGGCGACCGGGAACCAGAGATCATCGACGTGGGCCGGGTGAACCACCGGAGCCGAGCTATCCAAGATCCCAAGGGGCGTGGCCATGGTTTCACGCAAGCTGGCCGGTTAGGAGAGTAAACACTTCGCGAATCTGCGCGAACCCGTTGCGGAGCAGAAAGTGGGAATTGCGGCCGTAGCTCTTGGATCCCAGGATAAAGAAATTCGGCTCCGGATTCCGCAGCGTTTGGGCTCCGTGGGCCGGCACGGCAAGGCAATCCGCACCGGCGTGCTGGAGCAGAGCCGCGGCCAAGTTCATCGGTCCAAGGGAGGTATAGCACTCCTGGACCTGCAGCTCCCGGTAAAGGCTGTTGTCCGGGCTGTAGCCGACGTTGGCGATAACGCGGTCGACTTCCCAACTACATGGCTTCCCGGCACAGCGTGCGGTGACGCGGAAGCCGTTGTCCATTCCGGCCGGCTCAATTGCCTCAACGACCGTCTGCTTGTGGAATTCCAAATTGGCATCGCTGCGCGTGGCCAGCATGTTGGCCCGTACCGCCAGGCGATCCCGCTCCCGCAGCGGATCGTTGGCGATGCGCTTGAGCGGTTGGGAACTGGCTCCGCGGGCCAACCAGATGGCCCATGTCTCGGATTCTTGTTCACCAAGTTGAGCCAGGTGGCATATGGTAGTAGCCGCGGAGTAACCCGAACCGAGAAGCAACACCTTTTTCCCAGCATAGTCCGCACGGTGTTCCCCCAACACATCTGCCAGTCCGTATGCGATCCGTGGCTCTGCCGCCAGTTCGCCGAGCGCCGGGATACCGCCGTCTCCCATCCAACGATGCTGGCCATAGGTGCCGGTACAGTCGAGCACCACGTCGGCCTCCTCGATCCGCTCGCGGTGCTTCTTGTCGCGAACCAGGAGGCGGAACGGCTGCTGCCCTCGTTGAGCCTCGCCTCGACCGTCTTCTTTGAGGAAACCCCTCCGGCCGAGTTGGAGCACCTGGCTGTCCGTCCGCACACAATCGCGCAGAGCGGCGGTCTGCGCCAAGGGCTCCAGGTAGGCAGCAAGGTGCTGCTTGCCGGTGACGCACCCTCCTTCAGGCGGAAATTCGTGCGTGGGATTTCCGGCTCGTATCGTGTCGCGGCCCAGCTTGGTCGTGTTCATGCTGAATGGACTGAACAGGCGGACGTGGCCCCAGCGGTGGAGATGCTCGCCGACTCGGCCGCGTTCATAAACCGTGACCGGCAACCCCAGCGAGTGAGCATGAAGCGCGGCCTCCAGGCCAATGGGCCCTGCACCGAGAACGGCGATGCGGGAAGCGCCCATTTTGGCCATCGCGAACTCCTCGTGGACATGGGGGCCGGATCGGGCAATTGTAGGGAACGATTCCCGACGCCTCAAGCCAAGTTGATCCCCCTCCCGCCGCAGCAAAAATGCTTGATCTTCGCTTGCCCCCGTGCACAATAGAATCGCGTCGGGTCCTTTCTCTCCGGAGCAATGCCAAGGTTTGGAGACTTGCGATGAGAGGTTCTCTCCAGTCCAGCGATTCCGCCGATCTGATCATCCACCACGCCAGCGTCGTAACGGTCGACGACAAATCCCATATCTTCGAGGCCATTGCCGCCAAGAATGGCCGGATCCTGGCGTTGGGGGATGATGAAACCATTTTCAAGTTGCGTGGCCCGAAGACCACCGTGATCGACGCCAATGGCAACAGCGTCCTTCCCGGGCTGTTCGATAGTCACGTCCATCCGATGTCGGCGGCTCTCAGTGAATGGAAGGAGCCATTGCCCGTACTGAATTCGCTCCGCGATGTGTTCGCCTACATCCGCAAGCAGGCAGCAACGACACCGCGCGGGGAGTGGATCATTGTTCGCTACGCCTTTCCAACGCGCCTGGTGGAAGGTCGATTTCCCACCCGATCGGAGCTCGACGTTGCGGCCCCCAATCATCCGGTGTTGTACCATGCCGGCCCAGCGGGCGTGGCCAATAGCGCGGCCCTGCAGCTCTCCGGCATCACCAAGGACACGCCCAACCCCGCCGCCGGCACGATCGTCAAGGATCCGTCAACCGGGCAGCCGACGGGGATGCTCCGCAATGCTTATCAAGTCTTGAAAGGCGTACCGCGCGAAAGCGACCAAGCTTCCGCCTCCACGAAGCGGGAGGCGGTCAAGAAGCTCTTTCGGCTTTACAACTCCCAGGGCCTGACCAGCATCTCCGATCGGAACGCGAGCCGGGCCGACCTGGACTTGTACCTGTCGCTCCGCGAAAACAAGGAGCTGACGCTTCGGATCCACGTGGCCCGCAGTTTTGACCCGTCCGGGACCCGTGAGGAAATTGTCCGCAAGCTCGAAGCACTGCCCGGCCAGGACAAGCGAGGCGGCCCAACCGGCGTGGGCGATGACTGGGTGCGGATCGGACCGATCAAGCTGTTCCTCGACGGCGGAATGCTCAACGGTTCGGCGTACATGCGGCAACCCTGGCCGCCGGGGGAAACGTATCAAATCGTCGAGAGTAATTATCGCGGCCTGCTGTTCATCAAGCCGGAACAACTGCAAATCATCCTGGAGGAAGCTGTTCCGCGCGGCTGGCAAATGACGGCTCACACCGCCGGTGAGGGGGCGATGGATGTCCTTCTGGATGCCTACGATCTAGTGAACCGGCAAACACCGATCAAGGAGCGTCGCTTTTGCATCACGCACGCCAATTTTCCGTCGCAGCGCAATTTGGAAATCTGCCAGCGCCTGGGTGTGTGTGCCGATGTGCAGCCAGCCTGGCTGTGGAAAGATGGAACCACACTCCGCACGGTATTGGGCGAGGCGCGGATGCGCTGGTTTCAGCCGTACAAGACCTGGTTGCAATACACGACAATTGGCGGCGGCAGCGACCACATGATCAAGCTTGACTCGCTGCAAGCCACGAACCCCTGGAACCCCTGGCTCGGAATGTGGATCACGCTGGCCCGCCTGTGTGAGCGCGGTACAGTGTTGATGCCGGAGCAACGTCTGACGCGCGAACAAGCCCTTCGGCTGTACACGATCAACAATGCCTACCTTCATCACCAGGAGAAGAATTCAGGGAGCTTGGAGATCGGTAAGTTAGCCGATCTCGTCATCATCGATCAGGATTTTCTCAACTGTCACCTGAGCTTGATTCCGCAGATCCAGGTGGCTTACACGATTGTGGCCGGGAATGTGGTGTATGAGCGAAAGGGTTAGGTTCGCCGCTGCCTATCGGAAGCCGAAGTGAAATTACGAGAGTGTGCCGATCGGGCAGGTCAAAGCCTCGAAGGTTTTGTGGACCACCTTATCGAATGCGAAGTGCACGGCACCAATAGAAGCCGGATTCCGCCTCAGCGATGCAGCAGTTTATGCAGGTGCAAATGAAACGGCCCAAGCTTGCCGCCGTAGTTTCCAGCCGAAATGCCAAGCACACCGGGAAGACAGGCCGCACGTACCCCAACCCGTGTGGCCTCTTCCACGGCGGCCAGGTCGAGCCCGTCAATGACCAGCTCGTAAACCGCGTTGACGCCCTCGGGCAACGCGGTCCGCACCAGGCCGCGCAAGGTCGGACAGTAACCGTCGTTGGTGCTGGCACGGAGCTTCTTGTATCGGCTGCCGACCTTGCTGCCGCTGCGGACCACGCCCCCGGGAAAAGGCAAGATGATTCCGGGGACATTCCGCATGGCAGCGACCGCCGCCTCGGCAGCCGCCAGGGCCGTGGCTTGAGTGTTGCCCAGGATGAGGAAATTCCCGCCAGCTACCCCCTTGGTTGTGCCGAACACATCCTCGCAGGTGAATTCCCCATCCATGACCGGCACCCGCCAGTACCGCCGTCCCTCCAGTTTCTTGCTGAATTGATAGCCGTCGCCGAAATAGCGCAGATTTCCTCCCACGCGGATCGCTTTTTCCTTCACCACAGGCAAGCCATTGTAACAGGCTGTCGTTGGACACGTGAGCACACATTGGGCGATCCGGTTCACGAGCGCTTTTTGCAGGGCGTCGCGGTTGAATGCAAACAGCAGCAGACTGACGCCGGGACGGCCATCCGGAGTTTCATTCGGATGTAGCGGACGTTCGATGCCGGCCTCGGCGTCGCAGCCAATCACGGAAGCGGCGTAGCCGGTCGCCATCTGTCCGGCCGTCTGAGCCCATGCCGGCGTCTCGGCCGTAACCACCGCGCGCGCCGCCGTCATGGGAAACGCTTCTGCGAAAGTGTCTTGGATCGGAATATCGGCGATGGCTAGCAAGCGCAATCCTGATCAGAAAAAGCCGAAGGAAAACCGGCCATTATTTCTTTGCCTCCGCCAGGATGACCAACATCGCAATTCGCGGCCGGGTGTTGTCCGCAGTGGCGGCATCCTTGTCCTTGGGCTTGGACTTGGACGCTTGCTTGGCCAGATACACTTCGACCGTCTGATCGGGCTGGAGGCTATCAAAATCGCCCGTGTAGCCGGGCAATGCTGGATCCGGGCCCTTTAGCTCGCGCTTTTCTTTCTCGGTCAACCGCCGCGGCTTGCCCTTGTCGTCCAACTCGACCGGAAGGAGCATCGTTCGTACCTTCATGTCATCGGGCATGTCGAACTCGATTTTTTGGCTCGCGTCCTTGTAGAGGTTGCGGGTGTTCTTTTCGATATCGAGTTGAATTTGGGCGATCTGCCGCTGACGCTCGATGGGGTTTCGGTTGCGCTGCGCTTCCGCCATGCGGAACTGCAGATTGGCCAGATTTTGCAGAATGTGCGGGTCCTGTTTGGTCGTTTTGTAGGAAACTTCAACGGTGGCAATGCGCTTATCCGCGTCCATTTTGACCAGCTTGCCGATGAAGGCTTTGCCCGATTTGACCAGCTTTTCGATCTGCTTCTGTTCTTTGGTGTCCGGTTTCGGTTTGGAATCCGTGTCATCGTCGGCGGCCAGAGCGGGGAGCAAAATCACGCACAGGACGATCGACCCGAGCCACGGAGGACTACGTCGCATAAACGGAACCCTTTCACTAAGGTTCGCACTCTCTTCCCTCCCTGTATAACAATTTATCCGTGTGCAGGTTCCGGTACAACGAAATTTGTAGCCACCGGCGTTTTGCGTTTGGCAGTCCCGTCCGAACGCAAAACGCCAGTGGGGAAGCGATTCTCGAAAGGGTTTGTTAATTGTTGGGCGTGAAGGGCGGTATCGGTTGGAAAGGGCTCTTGTATTGCGTGCTTGGAAACGAGCTGGGCGGTGGTAAGGGGCTAATCCCGATCTTGGGAGCGGTTGAGAAGCTGGGGAACGTCAGCCTGGGCATGTATTTGAGCAGATTCCAGCCGCTCGACTGCTGGGCCGCGATCGGGGCGGCCAGGTTCTGCGTGGTACTCACCGGCTTAAACGTCAAGCGGCGTGGCTGGTTGCTAAATGCAGTCAGACTCTGTGCTCTGCCCGAAGACGCGAAGCCCATCCCAATGACCAGTGCTGCCCAGATTGCGTTGCGCACGCGGAGTCCCCCTCTGCTTGAGACGATCGGACCTGATATCCCGGATTTTGGAAAGAGGGCGCGGAGGATAGCAAGTGAGTTCTGGCTGTCAAGACCAATTTCCGACTCTACACTAGAGCCGTCTGCTCCTCGTGGCCGTACATGCGGTTGAAATTCTGCACCGCCACTCCACTGGCGCCGCGGATCAAGTTGTCTTCCGCTACCAGAATCACCAGCCGGCCTCGGACCAGCCGCACGGTCACATCCAAGAAATTCGTGCCCGCACAATCCTTGGTGGCCGGCACCTGGGAAAGGATGCGCACAAACGGAGCTTTGGCATAATACGTCCGGTACAACTCGAGCAGCTCGCCTTCGGAGAAGCCCCGCTGCGGTGTGGCGTAGATCGTGGTAAAGATGCCGCGGTTCATCGGAATGAGATGCGGCGTGAAGAGAACTTGCACTGCCTCCCCGGCCACATCGCTTAGACTCTGCTCAATTTCAGGCGTATGCCGGTGATGCCCGATGTTGTAGGCAGTGACACTTTCGTTGCATTCTGGGAAATGGTAGGGCAGCTTAGGCGTCCGTCCGGCGCCCGAAACACCGCTCTTGCTGTCCACGATTAGTCCACGGAGGTCCACATGCTTGCCGGCCACCAAGGGCGCCAGACCAAGGATGGCCGTCTGCGGATAACAGCCAGGATTGGCCACCAGCTGTGCGGTTGCCGCTTCTTCGCCGTAAAGCTCCGGCAGGCCATACACTGCCTGCGCCAAATGGGCCAGGTCACGATGGCTTTCGCCGTACCACTGCGCGTAGACGTTCGGATCGCGGAGCCGGTAGTCGGCGCTCAGATCGATCACCCGGACGCTGCGGTCCAGTAAGGCCGGCAACGTGCTCATGCTCGCCCCGTGCGGCAGACAACTGAACACGCATTCGACTCCGCGGGCGATCAAGCGGTCGGCATCGAACGGCTCGCAGCGTAGCGCCGTGCGGCCGGCCAGGCTTGGGTGCAGGTCCGCCACCCGCGGCGTTTCCTCCTGGCGCGAGGTGACGGCCACAATCTCGACCGCTGGATGACGGAGCAGAATTTTGATCAACTCAGCGGCGGTGTAGCCCGATCCGCCCAGGATGGCAACCTTGGTCATGAGTCCCGAGTCCGTGATCCGCAACAAGGAGTAATTCGTACGTTATTGTATAGCAAAACATCGGACTGCCGTGCCTACAAATTACGGACGACGGATTATGGAATGGACCATCGATTCAGCCTCGGCTGCGCTGCGGCGCGGGGAATTATCTCCGCTGGAGTTGCTGACGACTTGCCTGGAGCGCATCGACCAATATGAGCCGCATGTCCAGGCCTGGGTATTTGTTGACCGGGAACATGCCCGTGTCCAGGCCGAGTCGGCCGCGGCCGAGCTGCGCCAGAATCGGTGGCGCGGTCCGCTCCACGGCGTCCCAATCGGCATCAAGGACATTGTGGACGTTTTCGACTGGCCGACCGCTGCCGGCTCACGGCTGTGGGCCCAGAGCGTTGCGCGACAGGATGCGACCGTGGTACGCCGGCTTCGCCAGGCGGGGGCGGTGTTGCTGGGAAAGACAGTGACAACGCAGTACGCCAGTTTTGACCCACCCCCCACGCGCAACCCGTGGAAACCGGGACGGACGCCGGGCGGTTCCAGTAGCGGCTCGGCGGCGGCGGTGGCTTGTGGCATGTGCCTGGGGGCGATCGGTTCCCAAACAGGTGGCTCGATCACCCGGCCAGCGTCGTATTGTGGCGTGGCCGGGTGCAAACCGACCTTCACCCGGGTGAGTACAGCCGGGGTGCTGCCCCTGGCCCCGAGTATGGACCATGTCGGCCCCATCGCCGGCTGTGTTCGTGATTTGGCCACGCTGCTCCAGGTCATCGCGGGTTCCGATCCGCATGATCCGGAGTGTAGCAATCGGGTGGTTCCGGATTACGGCCTGGCTTGTTGCAGTCCCACGCCGCCGCGCCTGGGACGACTGCGCGGGCTCTTCGCCGAATTGGCTGAACCCGCCATGCACAAGTTGCTAGACCGGGCCAGTCAACAGTTCCGCGAACAGGGAGCGGCGGTGTCCGAGGTAGCCTTGCCCGCGGGATTTGCCGAAGTCGTGCCGTGTCATCGGACCGTCATGGCTGTCGAGGCGGCGGCGTATCATGGCGTGCGACTTCACCGCCATCCCGAGGATTACGCCCCCAAAATACGCTCCCTACTTCAGGAAGGGCTGGCATGTCCGGCACCGGAATATGCCCGGTGCAAAGAGCTTCAGCGACAGCTCTCACAGGAAATGCTTCGCTGTTTCGAAGAAGTGGATGCTTTGCTGACACCAGCGACGACGGGGCCGGCGCCGGACCGCGCCACGACTGGCGACCCGGCCTTCAATTCCCCCTGGAGCTTCACCGGGCTGCCGACGGTGTCGCTCCCGGCGGGGCGCGATGCCGACGGTCTCCCCTTGGCGATCCAGCTGGTGGGCCGGCCGTGGGGCGAAGCGGAGCTGTTGTCTGTGGCCGCCTGGTGTGAACAAGTGCTAGGCTTGGCAAAGTCCTCACCACCGACTTGAGCATCCGTTGAGAATTGCCGAGGTTTTTCGCCCTGTTCATCCGTTGCAACCCTGTTCATCGCTCGCCCTGCCATATTCGGACCAGTTTCCGTCCTTTTTCTGGAATTCCTACACAGATTTACTTCACCAGTTTACCTGTATTGGGCATAGTTGGGTGACGTTCAACCATCTGGTTGTCCGGTCCTGCCCAGCGGAGTGTCCCGGTGCCGGCAAGGATCGGCAAGAATCGCAACAAAGGAGATGGCATGATTCGGCAGCAAATTCGTGTTGCCTTGCTGGCTGGCAGCCTCGTTGCCGCGACGGCATTGACCGCGCGCGCCGAGGATCCTCAGCCGGCACCGGCCGCTGCGGCGGCCGACTGCTGTGCCCCTCAGTATCGCACCGTGTGCGTGAAAGAGTGGGTACCCGAAAAGTACGAGACGACGCGGACCGTCTACGAACGGGTGTGTCGCGAGGAGAAGTACACCGCCTACCGCTGCGAAAGCGTCCCCGAGACGCGGACTCGCCAGGTGACCGTGTACAAGCAAGTGCCGGAAGTCAAGGAAGTCGTTCGCCACGTCTGTGTGAAGGTTCCGGTGGTCGAGGAACGCACGGTAATGAAGACCGAGTGGAAGTGCGTGCCGGAAACCCGCGTGGTCCGCAAGTGCGTGGACAAGGGGCACTATGAGTGCAAGGAAGTTCCCTGTGGTCCGAGCATCATGGATCGGCTGCGGAAGTGCTTCCATCACGATTGCTGTGACGACTGCTGCGAGCCGTGCGTGGTGCGCACCAAGACCGTCAAGGTCTGGGTTCCCTGCCCGGTTTGGGAAGAGCACACCGTCACGTGCATGAAGCGCGTTTGCGAGCACATCCCGGTCAAGTGCCAGGTCACGGTCTGCAAGACCGAGGTCCGGGAAGAGAAGTGCCAGGTCACCGTCTGCAAGTGCGTTCCCGAGACGAGGACGGAGACCTACACCTGCATGGTGCAAAAGACGGTCCCCTATGAGGCCACGCGTACTGTCGTGCACTGCGTTCCTCACGAAGAGAAGGTAGCCTGCACCCGCATGGTTTGCCGCACGGTCCAGAAGCAAGTCCCCGTTGAAACTTGCTGCGAGACCAGCTGCTGCAAGCCGCGGTGGTTCCACCTCGGTGGTGGCTTGGGCTTCCGCCACCACGGTTGCTGCGAATAATGCGGGATCACTTCATCGTGGGGAGGTGAGTGGACCGTGGTGGGTGGTCGGAGCGGAAAAGTGAGCCCAGGGTAAAAACCTCGACGCAGTCAACACGTTACCCTGTGCTCCGATTTCCCTGCCGCTACCCACCACCCCACTCATTTGCCATCCTGGTGCATGAGAGGACTGCAAGAACTCGAGGGGCCAGCGAAGCTGCTTCGCTGGCCCCTCGAGTTCTTGCGGTAGCACGACGATCGCGGAATTTGACATTTCCCCAGGCGCGACCTAAGGTTGAACAGGATTCCCCCTGCGAGATTTCTCTGTTCGAGGTCGCCGTGGCGCAACCACAGACGCTGCAACAGATTGAGCAAGCCAATCCGGCTCCCCATGAACGCCGTGCCTGGGTGCGGTACCCCTGTGATCTGGAGACGGCGTGTCAGCCGCTGGCCGGGGCGCGGGGCCTTCAGTGGCCGGGTAAGATCCGCAATGTCTCTGCCGGCGGAGTGGCCCTCCGCTTGGCGCGCCGCTTTGAAGCGGGCACGGTTTTGGCCATCGATGTCCAGGGCCGGGATGAGAGTATTATGTGCACTTTGTTGGCACGGGTCATTCACGTGTTGCTGCAAAGCGACGGCAGCTGGTTACTCGGCTGTGCCTTCACCAACACCCTCAGCGAAGACGATCTCAAGGCACTCTTGTAAACGACATTTCCTGCGCCCGGCTCGTCCTAGGCCTGGCCGGGACGCCCTCCGTGAAATCGTAAATCAAAAACGTCGTCGTGCGTTCGGCGGGCTGACTTGCGTGCAGCACGGCGCTGATCTGCTCATACGTTGCCACCAGTGCAGGGTTGGAGCGGAGTGTGCTCTTGATCGAGCCGTAGAGCAAGCTCGTGCTCACGGCCAGATAATGCCCCCGCACCAGAGCGAGGAACTCCTCCGGCTTCTGGAGGATCATCGTATGCAGGCGGATTTCCTGCATCGGCAGCGCGGCAAGGGCTGGATCGGAGCCGAAATACCAAACCTCCAACGGTCCTTTTTGGTGGTCTCGTTGCCAGCGGGCCAGCTCGCGCAG
>DATGIQ010000400.1:0-26135 GCA_035295665.1 Gemmataceae bacterium
CACCCGCACGAACGTCCACCTTTTCGATGATCAGTGCTTGTCCCCTCCAGCTCCGAATCCGCTGTCGGCCAGCGTTGCTGTTCCCCTCCATGCCTAGCCGCCTGCCAGGGGCCACAAACCTAATCTAGCGTAATGAGAGCCGCGGGCGTAAGGGGGGTACCAAACTCGCTTACCACCCGCCGGCTCTCAATTAATGCGACTCGGGGTTGAGTTTCCGCTTTCCCAACCGAACCGTTCGGACAAACGACCGCCCGCTGTTCTGCGGTTAAGATAACAGGAGTGGTATTAAAGGATTATGAGACTACCGAGACATGTTCCACCCGCCCGCTGGCTTGCGATTGGCACCCAAAACGGCTGGTAAATCATCCCGTTCTTCAATCACTTACGAATGACTGTGCCAGGAAGTGTACGCGCCCCGAATGCCAGGCGCTCCAGATTCATAACCCCACGAGAACCCGGACCGGCCCACTTGTTTCGACTAACCGCCGGCTGCTGATTATCACGCTCACTTCCCTTTGGGCCAAATAACCCGGCCCGGGATCATCATGCGAATGCTGTAGAGCGTACCACCGGCCGTGATGTAGAGGGTTCTCCGATCGTCGCCACCGAAGGCACAATTCGTGACCTCGTCCCGCGGAACGGGCAAGAACGTGAGCAGCTTCCCGTCTGGATTCAGGACGTAAATGCCGCCCTTCTTTTCGGGATCGGGCTCACACGGCGGATTCGGCTTGTTCAGCCCAGCGGCAACGAAGAGCCGGCCAAGCTGATCCTGCTTGACTCCATCCGGACCCCGGCCTGTTCCCCAATCGTAGATCAGTTTTCGGCTGGCGGGATCGACAGTTCCGTCTTTACGTAGGTCGAAGCGCCACAGTTTACGGGCCCCGCCGACGTTGTTGTTATTGTTGTCGGCAACGTAAAGATAGCGATCCTCCGCGGAGACGAGTACGCCATTGGCCCGCTCCACTTCATGCTCAATTACCCGCGTCATCTTGCCGTCCGGGTCGATGCGGTAGACGCCTTCCACCGTTCGGCCTTGTGCATCACGGATTTCCAGGCGGTCCCGCGGGCCATAACATGGATCCGAGAAATAAATCCGACCCTGGGAATCAACGGTCAGGTCATTGGGCTCATTAAACCTCTTGCCCTCGTACCGATCGGCAAGGACGGTGATCATTCCATCGGGATCGGTGCGCGTGACCCGCCGGAGCTTGGGCTCGCACGCAAGCAACCGGCCAGCGGCGTCGAACAGGAGCCCGTTCGTTCCGGCATCGGCCCGGTAGATCTTCACATGGCCAGCCGGGTCAAGCTGGCAGATGTTCCCATTGCCGGAGGTTAAGACTCCCAGCTGCGGGTGCCAGGCCGGACCTTCGCCGCCGACGCCCCCTTCCGCCTCAACTTTCAGGGTGGCCCCCGTGGCAAAGATCTGCACCGCGGCTGAGCCACGGGACGCACTGAGGATCAGCCAACACGAGAGCATCAGAAGCCCATTTCGCATAGCTCCCCTCCGTCTCAAGAGCAACCCGAACGCACGGCCGAATCGGCAGGCCGCGGTACATCAGGATAAAGGACCCATTCTTGCCCCGCAAGGGCATGCACACAGGGACTCAGGAATCAGGCAGTTCGCGCTCGAAATCCTTTGCATCGCCCCATTCAGGTTGTAGGATAGAGTTTGGCTGCCACTTGCCGACCACCTGCAGCGAACTGCTGTCCTGCCTGCCAGTCGCCCCGAGGGTTTTCTGATGCCCCGCTGCTTCCTTCGCGCCGTGTTGACCGTGTGCGTAGTTCCCGTCCTGGCGACGACAGGAATCCGCGCAGAAGAAAGCCTATTGTCGCGTTCCGCAGCGGAATCCTTTGAACGATCGGTCCGTCCAGTGTTGGCGGCCAACTGTTTCGCGTGTCACGGTCCCGAAAAACAGAAGGCAGGCCTCCGCCTCGACTCGCGGGCGGGAATGCTCACGGGGGGCGATTCCGGGCCGGCCATCGTCCCCGGCCACCCGGAGGAGAGCCTGCTGGTAAAGGCGATCCATTACACCGACGAGCCCCGCATGCCACCCAAGGGGAAACTCTCCGCGGACGCCGTCGCTGCGCTGACGGCCTGGATCAAACAGGGGGCCCCCTGGCCGAATACCGAGACGGAGGTCCGCCCTGTGACCCCATCCCGAGAATTTCAGATCACGGCCAAGGATCGGGCATTCTGGTCCTTCCAATCCATCGCCAATCCGCTTCCACCGCCGGTCGTCGCTATCGCCTGGCCCAAGGAACCGCTGGACGAGTTCATCTTGGCCAAGCTGGAAGCGAACGGCCTGACCCCAGCCGAACCCGCGGATAAACGGACTCTGATTCGGCGAGCAACGTTTGACCTGATCGGATTGCCGCCGACCCTTGCGGAAGTCGAGGCGTTCCTGAATGATTCTTCTCCTGATGCTTTTGCCAAGGTCGTGGATCGGCTACTGGCATCGCCGCATTTTGGGGAGCGCTGGGCCCGGCACTGGCTCGATGTGGCTCGCTACGGCGAAGACCAGGCACACACCTTTCAGGCTCGCAAGTATCCCAACGGATACCGTTATCGCGACTGGCTCATCCGTGCCTTCAACGCGGATCTCCCCTACGACCGGTTCATCAAAGAACAGATTGCCGCCGACCTGCTCGACGAGCCGGCTCTTCAGGATCGCCTGGCTGCGCTGGGATTCTTCGCTCTGGGACCGGTCTATTATGGCGACCCGAAGAAGCTCGATCAGCTGGACGACCGCATCGATACGCTCACCCGAGGCTTCCTTGGATTGACGGTGGCGTGTGCCCGATGTCATGATCACAAATTCGATCCGATCCCAACCAAGGACTATTATGGCCTGGCCGGCATCTTCGCCAGCACCGAATACGCTGAAGTCCCACTTGTTCCCCAGGCGGTCGTGGACGAAGCCAAGCGCAAATTAACGGACGCCGACAAGAAGAAGAACCTGCCCCCTTCCTACCCCTTCGTGCACGCACTCAAGGACGCGAGCACTCCCGTCACGATGAAAGTGCACATCCGTGGCAACCCGGAAACACTCGGCGACGAGGCCCCCCGGCACTTCCTCAGCATCCTCAGCAGCGCGGGAACGCGCTTCCGTAAAGGAAGCGGCCGGCTCGAGCTCGCCGAAGCGATTGCGAGCGCGAACAATCCGTTAACCGCACGGGTGATGGTCAATCGGGTGTGGCAACATCACTTCGGAAAGGGGCTGGTTGCGACGCCTAGCAACTTCGGCGCCCAGGGCGAACGGCCGACGCATCCGGAGCTGCTCGATTTTCTGGCGCGGCGGTTCATCGCTGCGGGCTGGTCTCTCAAGACCCTGCACCGCGAAATCATGCTGTCGGCCACGTATCAACAAAGCAGCCGCTTTGAGCCGCACAACTACGAGCGCGATCCGGACAACAAGCTCCTGTGGCGCATGAACCGGCGCCGGCTGGAGGTCGAAGCCTGGCGCGATGCCATGCTAGCGGTGGCCAATCACTTGAACCCCACGATTGGTGGGCCGTCGCTGGAACTGACTGCTCCAGACAACCGCCGCCGGACCCTCTATGCCGTCATTAGCCGGCACGAACTCGACTCCTTGCTCCGCCTCTTCGATTTCCCCGATCCCAATATCACCAACGCGGAGCGGACCGTCACCACCGTGCCGCTGCAACAATTATTCGTATTGAATAGCGAGTTCATGGTTCGCAATGCCAAAGCCCTGGCTGCACGCTTGACCCAACCCTCCGCCCTTGCCGCGGGGAAAACGGGCGGCTTGGCCGGGGAAGACGACGCCGCTCGGATTCGCCGGGCCTTCCTGATTCTGTACGGTCGGCCGGCCTCCGAACGGGAGCTGCAATTAGGATTGGCTTTTCTGGCCGAGGATGCAGCCGAAGCTGAAAGCGACAGCGGAAACGGCTTGAACCGATGGGAGCAATATGCTCAAGTGTTGCTCAGTGCCAGTGAGTTCCTCTACGTGGATTGAGAAAACCGGGAAACCGCCGAGGTGAAGATGACGCCTTTTTCTCGTCTATCGCGCCGCCAGGTGATTTGCAGGATCGGAGGCGGGTTCGGCATGCTCGGCCTGGCGAGCATTCTCGCCGATACCGGTCTGTTGGCTGCGGAAGCGCCCTCGGCTCCCACGCGGGTAAAGAATCCGTTGGCCCCCAAGCCACCCCATTTCCCGCCGCGGGCCAAGCGCGTCATCTTCCTGTTCATGAACGGTGGCCCGTCCCATGTGGACACGTTTGACCCCAAGCCGGGTCTCGAGAAATATCAGGGCAAACCGCTCCCTCCGACCATGGTCAAGACCGGGCGCAAGACCAGCGGAAATCTCTTACCGTCGCCGTTCAAGGCCAAACCCTACGGCGAAAGTGGCATAGCGGTAACGGATCTGTATCCGGAAGTCGGTAGCTGCATCGACGACATCTGCGTGCTCCGCTCCCTCTACACCGATAACCCCAACCACGAGCCAGGCCTGTTGATGATGAACTCGGGCAACATGCAGCCGATCCGACCTAGCATGGGTTCCTGGCTGACCTATGCCCTCGGATCGGACAATCAAAACCTGCCCGGCTTCATTGTTCTCTGTCCGGGCAAACCGGTCGTCGGCCCGCAGCTCTGGAGCAACAGCTTTCTGCCGGGCATCTATCAGGGAACGCACATCAACAACCACACGGTAGATCCAAAGGCCATCATCCGCGATGTACGGAATCGTTACCTCTCGCCTGAGACCCAGCGGGCCCAGCTCGACTTGCTCCAGCAAATGAACCAGGTCCATCTGGAGCAGCGCGCACACGATGAACAGCTCGAAGCACGCATTGCGTCCCTGGAGATTGCATTCCGCATGCAGTCGGAGGCCCAGGAAGCCTTCGACATCACCAAAGAATCGGCCGCCGTCCGCTCTCTGTACGGGGACGGGGAATTTGCCAACGCCTGTCTGATTGCCCGCCGCTTGGCCGAACGCGGCGTGCGCGTGACACAGATTTACTACGGCAACGGCCAGCCCTGGGACGATCACAAGGACATCGGCAACCATCGCAATCATGCTCAGAAGAGCGATCGGCCGATTGCCGCGCTCCTGAAGGATTTGAAAGCGCGCGGACTGCTCCAGGACACGCTCGTGATCTGGGGCGGAGAGTTTGGCCGAACTCCCACGTCACAAGGTGCCACGGGGCGCGACCATCACAGTCTCGGTTTCAGCATGTGGCTGGCCGGCGGCGGGGTCAAGGGCGGAACCGTGTACGGTGCCACCGACGAATTCGGCTTCCAGGCGGTCGAGAATCGGATGCATGTCCACGACCTGCACGCCACGGTGCTGTACTTGATGGGCCTCGACCACGAGCGGCTCACGTTCCGATACAGTGGCCGCGATTTCCGCCTGACAGACGTGCATGGCAAGGTGGCCAGGGAAATCATGGCGTAGTTGCTCGATTGTGTCGCCGCTCGGGATCCGGCAGTACACGAGCCTGGCGCGCCAGGCTTGTTCGTTAAGGGTCCTGTATGACCATTTAGAAGTTCCGGCGGAGCGCTCGACCGGGGCGTGCTCCAGTGTGCTGTCCGCGCTCCAGCACCATCTGCCCATTGACGATCACATACTCGATTCCCTCGTTGTAGGCAAACGGCTTCTCGTATGTTGCCCGATCGATGATGTGCTCGGGATCAAACAGGGTTAAATCTGCGCAAAACCCCGGCCGGAGCAGGCCGCGGTCGACGATGCCCAGCTTGGCCGCGTTCAGGGAAGTCATTTTGCGGACCGCATCCTCCAGACGGAGGAGGCCGAGCTGGCGGACATACACACCCAGCACACGTGGAAACGTACCGAAATTGCGGGGATGCGGGTTGCCGCGGCGCAGCGGCCCCTCGGTAGCATAGGCCGAGCCGTCCGAGCCGATTGAGCACCACGGCTGCACGAGTGCCTGGTTCATATCCTTTTCGGTGTGGTGTGCGTACACCGTCGGCACCGATCCCCCCTGCTCGATCAGCAAGTCGAACAGAATATCAAGCGGATCCGGGACCGGGTCCTTGCCTCGGCTCTTGTCCGCGATGATTCGATCCATGGTCAGTCCCTCATAACCGCTGCGGCCACTGATCAACATCCGGCTCCAGTCGCCACCGACCGCGGTGTAATGGTTGTACCAGCCGGGGAGCCCGTCGCGGATGTCCTTCTTCAAGCGCGGCCGCTGCATGGGATCCCGAAGGCGGGCCAGCATTTCGCGGTTGCCGCCTTCGTGGGCCCACGGTGGAATAATGCTGGCAAGATTGTTGCTGCCGCGGGTGTAGGGATAAACATTGGCCTGCACGTTGACACCCCGCTTGCGGGCTGCCTCGATCAGAGCCACGAGGTCGCTCATGTGTCCCCACAATTCCTGGTCGGCAATCTTCAGGTGGATGATGTCCACCGGTAGGCCGGCACGCTCGCCGACGGCGATGGCTTCCTTGACCGCCTCGATCACTCCGAGCCCCTCGTTGCGGATGTGCGAGGAATAGATCCCGCCGTACCGGGCCACCACCTTCGCAAGCTCGACGATGTCATCGGTGGTGGCCAAGGAGCCAGGCGGCATGGCCAACATGCTCGACAAGCCAAAGGCTCCCTCCTTCATGGCCGATTCCACCCGCGATTTCATCTGCTCGAGTTCTGCCGCAGAAGGGCGGGCGAACGAAGTTCCCATCACGCACTGCCAGATATTGTCCAGCCCAACATAGGTAGCAACATTGACGGCAGCGCCAGCTCGTTCGATGGTCTCCAAATAGCCGCCCAGCGTGGTCCACTGCACGGTTCCGCCTGCACTCAAGCCACGCGGCATGAGTTTGCCCTGGTAGGGTCCGGCGGAGGTCCCTTCGCCGAGTACTTCCGTGGTCACGCCTTGGCGGATTTTGCTCTGGGCATTTCCGTCCTCCAGGAGGAGAAAGTCGGAATGCGAATGCATGTCGATGAAACCGGGAGCGACTACCAGGCCGGTCGCATCGATTTCGCGCTTGGCTGATCCAGGCGGCACCCGGCCAACGGCGACGATCTTGCCATTGAGGACGGCCACGTCGCCGCGGAACCAGGGATTGCCGGTGCCGTCAACGATCTTACCGTTTCGGATGAGAAGATCGTAGGAGGGATCCGCAGACCGGGCCGATTCCGAACAGAGCAGAACGGCGGCAACACTGAGCCAAGCAAGCACCCTCACCAGGCGTCGTAGCCGAACAAGATTTTCGGGAACAATTCGAAAGACCATGGCGATCTCCCCCAGGCAGCCGTTCACTACCAATAGGCGGAATTGACCTACTGAGCCTGTTATAGGCACGAGGCATGAAGCTGTAGCCCGCGCCCGAGCTGCTCACTCAGATGGCGAAGGACTATTGTCTCAGTACGTCTTCCCGCCAGGAGGGCCACGAATCTATGGTCATCGTTGCAAATGGATTTGGTGTGAGGATGCCAGCACTCGCCCGGTCGTATCCGTGATGTTGACCCGCGTGGATGGTACGCCTTGGCAGGCCGACGAGCAATTGGAGAATCAGTGGCGCTCATTCATCCCTCCAGCGGAAAAACGTCCTCCAACGGCACTTCCCACTGTCCCAATCCCAGGCTCACCAGGGCAATATTTCGCTTGTGGTCAACGCGCACGATTCGCCCCGGCTTGTCGAACCGCTGGACGCGAACCGCGTCATTGACCTGCAGGCGGGCGCGGGCTTCGCGCAGCGCGGCCGCCTCTTCCGCTTCGCGGGCCATCGATTCCACCTTTTGCCGGTACTCCTCCCGTTGGCGGTCCGCTTCGTGCTGGGCCAGCAAGGCTTCCTCCCGGGCCTTTTCGGCATCCTCACGCAGCTGCTGCAAGCGAGCCATCTCCGGCGCGCGGCGTTGCCGGCGGCGCAGATAATGATGAGCCCGGCGGAGGAGCTCGCGCGGCAACTTCAGCCGGCGGGCAATTCGCAGGGCATTGCTCATGCCGAATTGGCCGATTTGCAGCCGATACGTAGGGCGCAAGGTTTCCACATCGAATTCCACCGCCCCGTTCTCGGCACGATTATTGGAGAACGCATAGGTCTTGAGATCTCCCAGATGCGTCGTGACCATGGCGCGGCAACCCAGGCGGTCGAGCTGGTCCAAAATGGCCCGCCCCAGAGCAGCCCCCTCTGTCGGATCCGTGCCGGCCCCCAGTTCGTCCAGGAGCACCAGACTCTGCGCATCCGCCAAGCGCAGGATGATAGCGATGCGCGACATGTGCGAGCTAAACGTACTGAGCGATTGTTCCAGGCTCTGCTCGTCGCCGATGTCGGCGAGGATCTGATGGTAGACGGGCACGGCACTTCCTTCCCCGGCCGGAATGTGCATCCCGGACTGAGCCATCAGGCACAGCAACCCGGTCGTCTTCAAGGAAACCGTTTTGCCTCCGGTGTTCGGCCCGGTGATGATAAGGAGCTGGAACGCATGGCCAAGACGAACATCGATCGGTACGGCGGTGCGCGGCTCGGAGTTCTCCGGACTGATGGCCGCATCGGATTCCGGGAAGCCCGACCCTCGATTCTCGCTACGAAACAGATATTCCAGCAACGGATGCCGCGCTTGCCGTAGCCACAGCTTGCCGTCGGTATTGATCTCCGGCTCGTACATGTGATAGTCGCGGCTGAAGCGTGCCTTGGCGGTGATGAGGTCGAGCTGGGCCATGATGTCGATCGCTTGGCCCAGCGGGCGGGCGACTCGCCCCACCTCGCCGGTCAGTCGCCGCAAGATGCGGTGAATTTCGCGCTCCTCGGCAGCTTTCAAGACCGCCCGTTCGGCGCTCAGGCTGGCCACGCCGGCCGGCTCGATGAAGACCGTTTCTCCGGTTCCGCTCGTGCGGTGTACGACGCCTTGCAGCTTGTGGCGATGGTTGACCGCCACCGGCAGCACATAGTGGTCGCCGCTGACCGTGGCGTTGGGATAGCGGAGGATCTTCCGCAGCTCGGGATCTCGGAGGAGTCGCTTGATCTGGTTCTGAACGCGTTCATCCACTTCCGCCAACTGCTGGCGAACCTGGGCCAGCTCCCGACTCGCCATATCGAGGACATGGCCTCGACTATCAATGCACCCGGTGATGCTCTTGGCCACCACACCCAAATCTTCCACTGGGGCCAACAAGGCCGACAGACGCTGAAAGCGCTCGCTGAGCCGCATCCGGTAGCGGAACAGATGGCCGGTGGCGGCAAGCGTGTCGGCCACCTCCAGGAGCTGCTCGGCGGTGAGCATGGCTCCGATAGAAGCCCGGCGGGCCAGCAGGCGGACATCGTGAACGCCGCCGAAGGGAGGCGATTGGCCCAGCCCAATGGCCTCGGTCATTTCCGTCACCAAAGCCAGGTCAGTACGGATCCTATCCGGATCCGTGCCTGGCTCAACTTGCCGGCACAGCTCCTTGCCCAGCGAGCAAGCGGCATAGCCGGCCAAGAGTTCACGAACTTTGTGGAATTCCAGTAACTCGAGGCTGTGTGCGTCCATCGTTTTCGTATTGGGCTCACGGATCGATTGACACGGCCCTGGCTTTCGGGTTCGGGAAGCCTTGGGCCGAGCAGAGCTATCATCTTACCTGATTTGCCGGTCCCGCCCAACGACCCGGATGATCCCGCGATCCCATTGCACTTCGGCTCTGGACCGCATACAGTGTGACTCAACGGTAATCACGGGAGCATTTCCAAGACACCGCGGGAGAGTTGATCATGCGACGCACGGCGTGGACGGGGATCCTTTGCTTCATCGGCATCGCGGCCGGCAGCCCCCTCGTCGGGGCCGCGGAAGAGCTGGCGCAGATGAAATTCAACGAAGTCAAAGAGGTTGCGCCGGGCGTGTTCTTCCGCTATTCCGCCATCAGTGCCACCGACAAGAATGTTGCCTTTGGGGGCAGCAATAACATCTGGGTCGTTTTTGACGACTATGTCGTGGTCATCGACGCCAATTTCCCCAAGGAAGCCGGCGACGTGATTGAAGCAATCAAGAAAACCACATCCAAGCCCATCCGCTACGTCCTCGATACACACCACCACGGCGACCACGCCTATGGCAACGCGGTCTTTGCCAAGGCAGGAGCCAGCATCGTTTCGCAGGTAAACTGTGCCCGCTGGCTACGGGAGAAAGGAACGCAAGAATTCGCCGACGCTGGCCGAGGACCCACCGGCCGTAAGGATGTTGCTCAAAGCACGCTCAAGGTTCCGGAAGTGGTCTTTGATGACAAATTGGTTCTGGATGACGGCAAGCAGCGCGTGGAGTTTCTGTTCCTGGGCCATGCCCACACACCGGGGGACGCCTTCGCCTATTTGCCCCGTCAGAAGCTGCTCTGCACGGGCGATGCCTGCGTCAACGGGGCGTTCAACTTCATGGGCCACTCCGATTCTGCATCCTGGATCCGTACCCTGGAGAACGCCCAACAGCTCGACATCCGAATGGTTCTGCCCGGCCACGGTCCGATCGCCGGCAAGGATCTGCTCGAAAAGCAGAAACGGTACTTTGTCGAGCTGCGGCAGCACGTCCAGCAAGGCATCGGAGCCGACAAGACGATCGAGGACATCGTCGCAAGCATCCAATTCCCCTGGTACAAGGAATGGACGGGCGTCACCCCTAGCCCCGACAACATCCGCCACGTCTACGCGGAGCTGACGGGCCGCATCGCGCCCTGGGACTTGGCGGAAGACTTCGGCATTTACGAGGGACCGTCGCCGACCAAAGCCAGCCCGGGGTGGGCGAAACCGCGCCGGATCGTGATACCGAACCTGATGCCGGCCCGTCTGGCGGAGCTGAAGCGGGTCGCGCCCACGGTCGAATTCATTCCCGCCAAGGACGACGAAGAAGCCGCCAAGGTTGTCGCGGACGCCGATGCCGTCATCGGCTACTGCACGTCCGAGATCGTCAAGGCTGGCCGAAACCTGCGCTGGGTCCATGTGGATCATGCGGGTGTGGAGAAGGCTCTGTCGGCCGAGGTCGTCGGCAGCAAGGTGGTGATGACGAATGCCCAGCGGGTCCACGGGCCCAACGTGGCGGACCAAGCCTTTGCCCTGTTGCTGACGCTGACCCGCGATCTTCATCCGTCCGGGCTATTGGACGGGGGCCAGCCGCGGCAGGAGTTGCGCGGCAAGACCATGCTGGTCATTGGCCTGGGCGGCATCGGTACGGAAATTAGCCGGCGGGCTGCTGCCTTTGGAATGCGCGTGTCGGCCATCGATCCCAAGGAGATGCCGCGGCCTGCTGTTGTTTTTAGCCTGGACAAGCCCGAAAAACTCACGGCGCTGTTGCCCAAAGCGGACGTGTTGGTGCTGGCCTGTCCCTTGACGGACGAAACGCGCGGCTTGATCGGCGAGGCACAGTTGAAGGTGATGAAACCCTCGGCCATCCTGATCAACATTGCCCGGGGCGGCATTGTGCAGACGCCGGCCCTGGTGCAGGCGCTGGAGCAAAAGCGGATCGCCGGTGCCGGCCTCGACGTGGCCGATCCCGAGCCGCTCCCGGCGGCACATGCCCTGCGGAAACTTTCAAACGTTGTCATCAGCCCGCACGTCGGCGGACAATCGCAAGGGGCGCGGGACCGGCAATGGCGACTGCTCCGCGAAAATGTGCGCCGCTTTGCCGCGGGCGAGCCTCTGCTGTGTGTCGTGGATAAACAGAAGGGGTATTGAGGAGTTTTTGGCTGAGCAGGACTGCGGCCGTACTTCGCTTGCGCGCCCGGGCCATCCAAGTTCTCATCGCGCCTTAATCACCCAGCCATTAGGCTGGAACCGTACGGTACAGAATTTGGCCAGTCAGGGGCGCAGGCGTTGATAACAAAGCGGAGAACTCGGCCCATGCAGATCTCCATCGTGATCCCCGTGTACAACGGTGCTGCCTCGATCGACGCTCTGGTAACCCGGCTCATTGATGTTCTGGGCACTAACGCGCTTCAGATTGTGCTGGTGAACGACGGCAGCCCCGATAAGAGCGACGAGATTTGCCGTTCCCTCTACCGCCGCTTCTCCGAAACGATCACGTACGTGAAACTGGCCAAGAATTTCGGCGAACACAACGCCGTCATGGCTGGTTTACAGCATGCCCGCGGCGACTACGTCGTGATCATGGATGATGATTTCCAGAATCCGCCGGACGAAGTCGTGCGACTCATTGAACATGCCTGTGGGCACAATTACGACATTGTCTACACCTTTTACCGGCACAAACGGCATCATTGGTTCCGGAACCTCGGCAGCCTTCTCAACGACCGGGTGGCGAACTTCATGCTGGATAAGCCGCGCGATCTCTACCTGTCGAGCTTCAAGTGCCTGAGCCGTTTCACTGTGGATGAGATCCTCAAATACCGGGGCCCCTTCCCCTATCTCGACGGCTTGGCCTTGCGCTGCACCCGAAACATCGGCAAGCTCGAAGTCTGCCATCAGCCCAGGAGAGAAGGCCGATCCAATTACACATTCCGCCGGCTGGTACGGCTGTGGCTCAACATGTTCGTGAATTTCTCCGTCATGCCACTGCGCCTCAGCACCTTGATGGGGCTCGCTTTTGGCGCCGCCGGCTTTTTGATGGGCGCCTGGGTCTTCGTTGAGAAGATGACCTTCCCGGACGTGCCGGTCGGCTGGCCGTCGGTGATCGTAGCCATTGTTCTCTTCTCCGGGGTTCAGCTGGTCATGCTCGGCCTGTTGGGCGAATACCTGGGCCGGCTTTTCCTGAGCAGCAACCAGACCCCGCAATACGTCGTCCGTGAAGTGCTCGACGGGGAGCTCGAATCCCATCTGAACGCTCCGCATACGGCCATTGCCCTTGCCGGGCCGGCCAACAGGGGCCGCACTGCCCATCTTCGTTAACCTCTGCCGTAGCCTATCGATCTCCGTCCACCGAACTCCTCTTCCGCGTTGCTCGACGGCACGAGCGAAACCTTTAACTTCGGTTTGTCACAGTTGCCGCGTCCCGCCGTATTTGTTTGCAGAGAAGGCACCGTAAGGAGCGGCGGCCTCCCAACTCAAAACTGTGGTGACAAAGCACTTACCGAGAAAGGGGTTTCCCATGAGAACGCATCGTACACGCCTGAACGTCGAACACCTCGAGGCCCGTGAACTTCTGTCGGTTGCCTATACGCCGGCTCAAATTCGCCATGCGTATGGCTTCGATCAGCTGGGGATCGATGGCACCGGCCAAACGATCGCCATTGTCGATGCCTATGATGATCCGACCATCGGCAGCGACCTCCATACGTTTGATCAGACCTTCGGCATCGCCGATCCACAGAACTTTGCCAAAGTGAACGAATTCGGCGGTAAGATTCTGCCGCGGCCGGATGCCGGCTGGTCCGGCGAGATTTCCCTGGACGTGGAATGGGCCCATGCGATTGCCCCCGGCGCTAATATCCTCCTGGTCGAAGCCACGACCAACAACAACAACGACCTGGCCCAAGCAGTCGATTTCGCCCGCAATCAACCGGGCGTCGTCACCGTATCGATGAGCTTTGGTGGAGGCGAAAGCAGTTCCGAGACGTTCGAGGATAATCTGTTCACCACGCCGGCGGGGCACATCGGCGGCTTCGGGTTGCCGGGAGGAATCACTTTCGTGGCTTCCACCGGGGATCAGGGTGCACCGGGAGGTTACCCGGCCTATTCTCCGAATGTCCTGGCCGTGGGCGGCACATCGCTGTATGCGGACAGCCAAGGGAATTACCTATTTGAAACGGGCTGGAGCAATGGCGGCGGCGGCATCAGCCAGGTGGAGCCAGAACCGGCCTACCAGTACAGCGTCCAGAATACCGGAGCGCGGACTATTCCGGATGTGGCGTACAACGCCGACCCGAACACCGGGGTCTATATCCTCAGCAGCTTCGGCTCTGGCGGTTGGGTTGTGGAAGGGGGCACCAGCGCCGGCGCGCCTCAGTGGGCCGCTCTGATGGCGCTTGCCGACGAAGGCCGGGCTATTCTCACCGGCGCCGGTTCTCTCGATGGAGCCACGCAGACCTTGCCGGCCATCTACAATCCACAAATGAGCGGCGATTTTAACGACGTCACGTTTGGCTACAACGGCTACTTCGCCGGGCCGGGCTATGACTTGGTCACGGGGCTAGGGAGCCCGTATGCTCCGGCGGTCGTGTATGATCTGGCCGTTTCGGGATTTGATTCTCCGCCTCCGGGAGCCGCGCCCCAGAGCCCAACGTTTACCGCTTTGCCCAATGATGCTGGTGCCTTGCTGGCGTCCAAGCCCGTCGCATCCATCCAGGAAATCAAGCCGGTCGTCGATGCCGTTTTCGCCGGCCTGGACGCTCCGGTGGTCACGGCGCCCAAACTCGACCTGGTCCCGATGACGCCGGTCTCGACCAACGAGGTAACACCGAACCACGTATCTGATGCTGTGCCTTCCCATCTGGAGCAGGCCGCGAGTCGGAGTGTGGATGGTGATTTGGTGGACGCCGTCCTCGATTCGGGGATGATGGATGGGACGCTGTAAGACGATTCCGTAGCGTATGAGCCGGACGCACCAGCGAAGGACCACGGCACCCTTCGCTGGTGCGTCCGGCTTATACGCTACAAGATTCTGCACGGTTATCTTGATTTCCGTGCCGGCCTATTCGTCTTGAAATCCGGGGCTCTCGCGAAATTCGCCACGCAGAATGCCTGGAAGAACGATGTGCAGAAGGTTAGATTGACGGGGGATCGAGCGGAGCAAGCTCACAGGTCCGGATAAGGAAACAGCGATGGCCGATCGTTTCGATCTTGCCGTGATTGGTGCCGGCCCCGGCGGCTATGTGGCGGCGATCCGTGCGGCCCAGTTGGGCATGAAGGTCGCTTGCATCGACAAACGCCCCGCGCTGGGTGGGACCTGTTTGAACATCGGCTGCATTCCGAGCAAAGCCTTGCTTGATTCCACCGAGCTGTATGCCGTCGCCAAGTCCTGTCTGGCGCAGCACGGCATCCAGGTTGGGGACATCACCCTCGATCTCAAAACCATGATGGCCCGGAAGGATCGCGTCGTCAAGGGACTGACCGATGGCGTGGCGTTCCTGTTCAAGAAGCACCATGTGCAATTCGTGCAAGGGACGGCTCGCGTGGCTGGGAGCGGCAAGGTGGCGGTCAAAACCGCGCAGGGTGCGGGGGACATGGTGGAGGCCAAGTCGATTCTGCTGGCGACGGGGAGCGAGCCGGCGGCCCTGCCGGCGTTGCCGTTTGATGGGACGGCTGTGATCAGCTCTACGGAAGCAATCGCCCTGGACAAGGTTCCGACGCATCTGATCGTTGTGGGGGGCGGCTACATCGGGCTGGAGCTCGGTTCGGTCTGGTCCCGCTTGGGCGCCAAAGTGACGGTTGTGGAATTCTTGCCGCGCATCCTGGCCCAGGGTGATGCCGAACTAGCGAGCCAATTGCACAAGGCGCTCACCAAGCAGGGCCTCAAGTTCCACGTCGAGACCAAGGTCGTGAGCGCTTCCGTTCAGGGAGGCCAAGTGATTGTGAATGCCCAGGCAAAGGGCGAAAGCGTTCTCTTCCAGGGAGACAAAGTATTGGTAGCCGTCGGCCGCCGGCCTCTCACTGCGGGACTCGGGCTCGAGGAGGTCCACGTGGCCTTGGATGAGCATAGTGGCCGGGTGCTCGTCAATGAGCGATTCGAAACGAGTTTGGCCGGCGTCTATGCCATCGGCGATCTGATTGCCGGCCCCATGTTAGCACACAAGGCCCAGGAAGAGGGCGTGGCGGTCGTGGAGCATCTGGCTGGCAGACCGGCACACGTGAATTATGCCGCCATTCCCAGCGTCATCTACACCTGGCCGGAGTTGGCCAGCGTGGGGCAAACCGAGGAGCAAGTCAAGCATTCGGGTCGTGATTACCGGGTCGGTAAATTTCCGTTCCAGGCCAACGGCCGGGCGCGCAGCCTGGATGAAGCCGAGGGGTTCGTGAAGGTGATCGCCGATGCCAAGACCGATCGCTTGCTCGGGGTCCATATCCTCGGCCCACGGGCCTCGGAATTAATTGCCGAGGCAGTCCTGGCTATGGAATTCGCCGGTAGCGCGGAAGACATTGCCCGCACCTGCCATGCCCATCCGACGTTGTCCGAAGCAGTGCACGAAGCCGCCCTGGCGGTGGACAAGCGGGCGATCCATATTTGAGAATTATCTCAAGACGATTGTCGCCGCTTGCGTTTTGCGTGCGCAGGTCTTCTTTGCCACGCATTCGCTCCGCGCAACGCAAGCCGGGAAACGATCTACGACGCCGCTTGTCCGGACAGGCGCGGACTTCGGCTCACATCTTCACCATGCGTGAGTTCCACGCTGAGGATCCGCCAGGCAGGCTTTCGGCTGGCGGTGATGGGGCCCGGATCGCTTTCGGCCGTGATGGTGACATCGACCGCATAACGGAACCGGCCGCCCACGGCGATCGACAGTTTGCAGTCGTGCGGCAGACGGAGCCGGCCATCCACAATTTTCCAGGTTTGGAAGCCACTGGTAACGCCGGGCTTCATTCCCAAAAGACGTGGGTCCTCGGTCCGGGTGGGGCCGAAGATCACCTTCATCGCGCTCAAGATGTGATCCTTGGTTTCCACATCCGCAGTGACAAATTTATCGGTCTGGGGAATGATCACCGGCAGCGTACCCTGACGGCGATTGAATTCATCGGCGTGTTTACTGCGCTGATCCGGCTCCAGCGTATCCAGATAGGCCTCCGCCAGTCGGCCCGAGGCTAGTTTGTTGCCCCACTCCACAATGAATTGGCTGGACAGGATCTGCAAGTGTTCGATCTCTTGGCCCCGTTCCGAGAGAACGGTTCCCTGGTCCATCAATCCGGTTCCGCCGAGGATGATATGCCATTCCCGGCCTTCGTATTCGCGTGTCTTGCTCTCGCTGCCCATGGCCATCACCACGGCTTCGAACGTCCCTTCCACGGTTTCGATTCGGTAGCTGCGGCGGACCTTGTAACCACCACCGGAGTACTCCCAATCTTTGACCCCCAAGGGGATAATCTGGGACTGAGTTCCTCCCTGGGCGAGCCGGCGAACCAGCTTGTGCTCGCGGAACGATTCCAAGGGGGTCTTTTGCTGCATGCCGCGCGCGGAGGGAACTTGGAAGCGATTGTTGAGGGCGTTTTCGTCTTCCGGATTGATGTGCTGGCGGACGGCGGGATCCTGCGTATCCAGGAAGGCATGGTTAATCTTGCCCTCCTCGAGTTTTTTGAACCAGCGCTGCGTGAACGTCTCGGCCTGTTGGCGGATCGCGAAATAGGTGGCGGCGTAATAAGCACCGTAACCCAAGCCAAAGAACAGGCTGAGCAGCAGACTCCAGAGAGCCAACCTTCTTCCCGCGACCGTATCTTCCGAATGACGGACGTGCACCAGCCCCGCCACGGATAGGCCGGTGGCGACCACCGCGATGAACTGGAGCCAGGGTGAGAGCAGCACTGGCGCACCGCGCGATAGACCAGACACCCCGGCGATCAGGACCAGCAAGGCATAAAAGCCCGCCACGATGATCGCCGCAATGGCGAAGCCCGAGATACGCCGATACACCAACGGTTCGGTTACGTGTTCTTCAGGGAAGGTGGTTGGATCCGCCATGGAAGTCTCTCTCGCCGGGTTCGCGGGTTGCTCGGCTGGCGTTTGACGCTGGGCCAGGAGTAGCGATGGCCGAACGCAAGCTGGGTTGGCGATCTAATCCTCGCCGCTGCCGACATCCGAAATATCGGTTAACATGGCCCGCCGCGCCGCATCTCCGGCACTGGCATCCCGGGTCTGCAACTGGCCGGACATGTCCAAATAGATTTTATCCTGGAGAATTTCCTGGATGACAATAGCCATCTTATCGCCGCCGCGCACATCGACCAGCGGCCGGGCACCCGTGTTCAAGGCCACCATTCGTTTCTGAATGAGCGTGGACAGCTTAAATCGCCCGCCGACTTTGTTGACGATGGCTTCCTCTTTCAATTCATCCAGCATGGTTACCCCTTTCAGATTGACGCCGCACAATCGCTTCCACCTCGGCGACGGCCTGGGACAGATCTTCATTGATGACCTGGTAGTCGTATTCGCCGGCATGTTCGAGTTCTTGCGCCGCTGCGGCCACACGTCGCCGAATCGCTGCTTCCTTTTCCGTCCCCCGCTGCTGCAAGCGATGCGCATACGTTTCCAAGGATCCGGCGCGGAGAAAGATCGACACACTGTCCGGATATAGCCGCCGAATCTGCGCCGCTCCCTGCACGTCGATATCGAGAATCACCCCGATCCCCTGCTTCCGGTACGGATCCACTTCGCTTCGGAGCGTCCCGTATTGGCAGCCGTGAACTTGAGCCGACTCCAGGAACTCCCCGGCACGCTTGGCCTGCTCGAAACGCTCCGGAGTCCAAAAATAATAGTGCTTCCCGTCGACCTCCCCGCTGCGCGGCAAGCGCGTCGTCGCCGACACGGATACGTGCAAGCGCAAATCCGTCTTGGTCAGCAACCGCTCCAGAAGCGTCGATTTCCCCGTGCCGCTGGGACCCGAGAGGATGATCAGTGGAGCCGCGGTTGATTTGGGAGTGTTGATTTTGGATTGCACGCTGTTGGGTTCGCGAGCGCTCATAAACCACCCCGGCACTCGGTCTGGGCAAATCAACAATCCCCAATCATTCCACGTTTTGCACCAATTCGCGGATTTTCTCCAGCGTTCCTTTGATCTCCACTACGTGTCGCGAAATCTCCACATCGCTGGCCTTGGAGCCGATGGTATTGGCCTCGCGGAACATTTCCTGGGTGAGGAACTCCAGCTTTCGGCCCGGACTCTCCGGCTCGTTCATGATTTCGTGGAACTGATCGAGGTGGCTGGCCAGGCGGACAACCTCCTCAGCAATGTCGCTGCGCTCGGCGAAGACGGAAACCTCCTTGATAAGCTCACTACGGTCGATCTCGATGTCCAGTTCGGTCAGCAGGTTGCGCACCCGCTCGTGCAGCCGGTCCCGGTAGGCCACGACGACCCCTGGCATGCGCGACCGGATTTGCCCCAGCTGGGCGGCGATGTGATCGCGGTACTGCAAGAATTCCTGGGCCATGGCCCGGCCTTCTTCCTGGCGCATACCCTGCAGCCGAGCCAGCGCGTCCTCCAGGACCCGCTCCAGAAGCGGCCATTCCTCTTCCGAGCGAAACCCACTATTGCCCGGTTCGGGAACCACGCCCGGCAACGCCAAGAGCGGACCCAGCAGCGAGTCGCTTTCGCTCTTGGCCTGGCCCAGGTCCTTTGCCAATCCCCGCAACTGTTCCCAATAGCTCCGTAGGGCCGTTGTGTTAATCCGAAAATCCTGAAGCGTCTGTTGCCGTTCGCAACGGAGATTGACCTGGATCGTTCCGCGCCGCACCGTCCGGCGAACGACCTTCTCGAATTCCGATTCGAGCAGATTGTACGGCTCCGGGGCACGCACCGAAACTTTCAAGTACCGGTTGTTGAGGGCTCGCAATTCGATGGCTAAGCTCAGGCGCTCGCTCTGGTAATGGGCTTCGCCGTAGCCGGTCATGCTGAGCAGCACGCCTACCTCGCTTTTCGCCGATCACCCGGCACGTCAAGGAAGTTCACTGCATCCGCCGCGCGCACCGATCACCTGCTGCTGGTGTCCAGGACCGACGTCGGTGCGGTCGTCGCGTTGTCGGATTGAACGACCCGGATGTGAACCATGATGAGCGCGACCCAGATGCCCGCCAAGACCAACGTAATGCGCGTGAACAGGTCCCCGGCCCGAGAGCCGAAGGCACTGGATCCACCGGTGCCTCCAAACGCTCCCGCCAGACCCCCGCCCTTTCCACGCTGGATCAACACGAGGAAAATCAGCAGGATGCCAACGATCAACACGAGCCAGTTCAAGATCGTCGAGAACCAAGAAACCGCAAACAGCACGATGGTTCCTTTCTGCGGAGACTGGTAAGGGCGAATGGGTATTGTAGGTACTCCGGTCGCCGGCGGGAAGACAAACTGGTGCGCGCGAGGCCCTTCAGGCCGTGGCTGCCCGCACGATGGCCAGGAACTGCTCCGCGTTCAGGCTGGCGCCTCCCACCAGGGCCCCGTCCACGTCCGGCGCGTGCATCAGCGAGGCGGCGTTGTCCGGCGTGACGCTTCCCCCGTACTGAATAGGAAGCGCTCGGGCCCATTCCTCGCCGAACCGCTCGCGAATTTGTCCACGAATATAGGAATGCGCTTGCTGGGCTTGGTCGGGCGTGGCGTTTTGTCCCGTACCGATGGCCCAGACGGGCTCATAGGCAAGGACGAGCCGGCTCAGGCTTTCGCTAGGGATTTCCGCCAGGCTGCCGCTGAGCTGCTCATGGAGGACTGCTTCCGTCTGGTTCGCCTGGCGCTCCTCTTTGCTTTCTCCAACGCAGAGAATGACTTGCAGCCCTGCCCCCAGGGCTGCATGGACCTTACGATTGATGAATGCGTTGCTCTCGCCCAGTTTGCGGCGGCGTTCGCTGTGCCCAAGAATCACCAGGTGACAGCCCACGTCCCGAAGCATGGTCGGGCTCACTTCACCGGTGAACGCCCCTTTATCCTCCGAATACGCATTTTGTGCCCCGAGTGCGATCTTGCTGCCACGGACAATCTCCGCAACCAGACTCAGATAAGGAAAGGGAGGGCAAACCGCGACGGCGACCCGGTCTTCGGCTCCAAGCCCGGCGACGATGTCGGAAGCCAACCGTTTCCCGCTGGCAGCCGTTGTGTGCATCTTCCAGTTGCCGGCAACGAATTTTTTGCGCTGGTCCATCATGCGGAGTCCGTCGGTATGGTTTTGCCCAGGACTTGGGCCAAGCGACGCAGGTCATCCATCAGGGCGGCGTATTGTTTCGGCAAGAGGGCCTGCGGTCCATCGGAAAGGGCCTTCTCCGGACAGCTATGCACTTCCACATGGACGCCGTCCGCACCAGCAGCCACCGCTGCACGAGCCATTGCTGGGATGAGGTCCGGCCGGCCCGTAGCATGGCTTGGATCGGCGATAATGGGGAGATGGCTCTGCCCCTTGACGTTCGGGATGGCGCTCAGATCGAGCATATTTCGGGTGGAATCCTCAAAGGAGCGGACACCCCGTTCGCACAGCACGACTTGATGGTTGCCTTCCGACAAAATGTACTCGGCGGACATGAGGAAGTCTTTGACCGTGGCACTCATGCCGCGTTTGAGCAACACCGGCCGCCGAGTCTGTCCGACCTCGCGGAGCAGATCAAAATTCTGCATGTTGCGGGCGCCGATCTGAAACATATCGGCGTAACGGTTGACCATATCCACTTGCCGCGGGTCCATCACTTCGGTCACCACCGGAAGGCGGTGTTTGTTGCCGATCGCCCGCAGGATTTCCAAGCCCGCTTCTCCCAGCCCCTGAAAGCTGTAGGGGCTGGTACGCGGTTTGAACGCCCCGCCGCGCAAGAGATTTGCCCCGCATGCTTTCACCTGGCCGGCGATTTCATCGAGAATTTCGGCGCTCTCGATGGCGCACGGCCCAGCGATCATGGCCAGGAACCCGCCTCCAATCCGAACGCTACCTGTGGCCGGACCTCCGACTTCGACGACGGAGTCCTGGCCATGGAATTCGCGGCTGGCCAACTTGAACGGTTTGAGAATGGGAAGCACCTGTTCCACGCCGGGAATGGCGGCCAAGGGCTCCACCTGGAGCTTGCTCTCTTCGCCGATGACCCCAATAATCGTCCGCAGCTTTCCCTCGCTGATGTGCGGTCGGTATCCCAATTCCTGGATACGTTTCAGGATGTGGTCAATTTGCTCAGGGCTAGAATTGGGACGGACAACGATAATCATGGTCAATGGTCCGTAGTCCGTGGTCCGTAGTCCGTAGCAAAAAACCACGGATTACGGACCACGGACTACGGACTTTCTTATGGTTAAGTACTCGGTGAAGCCATCGGGTACGAGCCGAGAATCGAGAGTTGCTCGCAGTGTTCTCTCAGACTCGCCACCGTCCGTTTGACCTTGGGATCATCCTGATGCCCTTCAAAATCGACAAAGAAGACGTATTCCGATCCGGGCCCCTTGGCCGGGAAAGACTCGATCCAAGTAAGGTTGAGCTTGGCCTGTTTGAAAATGTTCAAAGCATCCACCAAGGAGCCGGGACGATGCGGCACTTTGAACATGACGGCCGTCTTATCGTGGCCGCTCTTGGACATTTCTTCCGGGCCAATGACCGCAAAGCGCGTCTCGTTGAACGGCGAATCTTCGATGTTGCCGAACAGGATGCGCAGCCCATAACGCACCGCCGCCTCTCGACTGGCAACCGCAGCAGCGCCTTCCTCCCGCAGAGCAGTCTCCGCGGCCACAGAGGTACTGGACACGGGGATCAACCGGGCCTGCGGCATGTTCTTGCTCAACCAGGTCCGACACTGGGACAGCGCTTGCTCCTTGCTGTAGACCCGGCCGATCTTCTGCTGCTCGCAATTGGAGAGAAGGTTGTGGTGGATTGGTAGCCGAACTTCCGAAACGATTTTCAGTTGCGGCAAGCGCATGAACATGTCGAGCGTGTCAGCAATGCGGCCATCGGTTGAGTTCTCGAGCGGAACCACACCGAAGTCGGCATGGCTACGGTTGACCTCTTCGAAGACCGCGGCAATACTTCCGACCTGCATGAATTCTACGGTTCGGCCGAAGCGCTCCACTGCAGCCAGGTGGCTGAAGCTGTCCTCCGGACCGAGATAGGCAACCTTGATGACCTTCTGCAAGGCCCGCGAGCCGCTCATGATCTCGCGGAAAATGGCGCGCACCGTGCTGGTATCGAGGGGCCCTTTGTTTGCCTGAAGGACGTTCTGAAGAACCTCCTCTTCACGGGCCGGCGAAAACACGTCACTGCCGTGATCGTTCTTGACTTTCCCGATCTCCGCAGCCACCGCCGCACGCTCGTTAACCAGTTTCAGAATCTGGAGATCCAATTTGTCAATCTGCACCCGAAGGTTACGCAGGGAGCCGGTCGCCCGGTTGGCTGTAGCTGCAGTGCTGCCGTCGGTTTTGCGCGTCATGGCGTGGTACCTGGGAGATCTCTGCGCGGTTCTCTCGTAATCTAATCAGGCGATAGACGGGAGTCAACTCACAAGACATTACGCATAGGGAAAAGTCCGCTCTGAGCATCCGATAGAACCCCGACCCACCGGGAGTAAGTCAGAAATGTGCCCAACTCGCTGCCGAGAAAAGACTTGCGCGAACAAGGACATGGTAAGGCGCTTCAGCAACGGCACCGGCAAGGGAGTGCATTCGCATAAGATAAACCGACATAACAACTTATGGAAATATCGCTCTTCGCCGCTTTTTCGCAGAATGCCCCGGCTTGAGCGGAAGCTGCAATCGCCCTTTGGCACGCGGTGCGACCACAGGCTGCCATTTTGGCCGAGGACTTTACCTGCAAGCTAAGACTCTTCCATTTGCTTGCACCGATTTCGCCCTGTAAGTATCTAACCTACTAGAGATTAGAACGTTTGGTTCACCGCGCCAGGACCGTGGCATGCCAGTTGCTCCATGACTCACAGGTAGGAATACGACTTGGGGGCCAGCGCACGGATCTGGTGAGTGAGCAGCTCGAGATTTACGAATTACTTGATGATGGGTTCCCAGACCGTTCGGGCCGGTTTCTGGCAGCGTTGGGACCGTGCACGGGCGGATTCCGAAGAATGGGGCCGAGCGCTGGATCTCATACCCAGAAAGGAGCACACCGGTGGCTGAAGGTGAAAAAGTTATCGGTATCGATCTCGGTACCACGAATTCTGTTGTGGCCGTCATGGAAGGGGGCGAAGTCAAGGTGATTCCCAACCAGGAAGGGAACCGTCTCACACCCAGTGTGGTGGCGTTCACGGACAAGGGAGACCGCCTCGTAGGAGATCCTGCCAAGCGGCAAGCGATCACCAACGCCCGGCGTACTGTCTATTCGATCAAGCGTTTCATGGGCCGGCGCCATAATGAGGTCATGAGCGAGGAAAAGCTCGTGCCGTACAAGATCGTGGGCGGCGCCAATGAACTGGTCAAGGTGGATATCGACGGCAAGCAGTATACGCCGCCCGAGATCTCCGCGATGATCCTGCGCAAGCTCAAGGAGGCAGCCGAAGCATACCTGGGCCATACCGTCCGCAAGGCGATCGTCACCGTGCCGGCATATTTCAACGATGCCCAACGGCAGGCGACGATGGACGCCGCCCAGATTGCCGGCTTTGATACCGAATGGGAAATTGAGGATCCCAAGACCGGCAAGAAGTCGCGTCAGCGAATGCGCATCATCAACGAGCCGACCGCCGCCTCGCTGGCTTATGGGCTGGACAAGAAGAAGAACGAAAAGATCGCGGTCTTCGACCTTGGCGGCGGCACGTTCGATATCTCGATTCTGGATGTTGGCGACGGTGTGTTCGAGGTCAAGGCGACCAATGGCGATACCCATCTGGGTGGTGACGACTTTGATCAGGTCTTGATCGACTACATTGCCGACGAGTTCAAGAAGGAAAACAGCATCGATCTGCGCAAGGATCAGATGGCTCTCCAGCGACTGAAGGAGGCCGCGGAGCGGGCCAAGAAAGACCTGTCGCAGTCCACGACCACGGACGTCAACCTGCCGTTCATCACGGCCGATGCCTCGGGCCCGAAGCATCTCCAAATGTCCCTTACTCGGGCCAAGTTTGAGCAGCTGGTGGACCATTTGATCGAGCGCTGCCGTGGTCCGGTACTGCGCGCCTTGCAAGACGCCGGCTACAAGACCAGTGATATCGACGAGGTGGTCTTGGTCGGCGGAATGACCCGCGTTCCCAAGGTACAAGCTTTGGTCAAGGAAGTCTTCGGCAAGGAAGGCCACAAGGGCGTCAACCCTGATGAAGTCGTGGCCGTTGGAGCCGCGATCCAGGGTGCTCAGCTGATGCTGGGGAGCAAGGCTGAAGTGTTGCTCTTGGATGTGACGCCGCTCTCCCTGGGCATCGAGACTCTGGGGGGGGTGTTGACCAAGCTCATCGAGCGGAACACCACCATTCCAACCACCAAGAAGGAGACGTTTTCGACGGCCGAGGACAATCAGACGGCGGTGACGATCCGTGTCTTCCAGGGGGAGAGTCCCATCGCCGAAAGCGCGAGCAATCGCCTGCTCGGACAGTTCAACCTCGAGGATATTCCTCCGGCTCCGCGCGGGATCCCGAAGATCGAGGTCTCTTTCGATATCGATCACAACGGTATTCTGCACGTTTCGGCCAAGGATTTGGGCACTGGCAAGGAGAAAAAGATCCGCATCGAAAGCTCCAGCGGGCTTAGCTCCGGGGACGTCGATCGGATGCGGCGCGAGGCCGATTCCCATGCCGAGGAGGATCGTAAGAAACGCGAGCTGATCGACGCCCGCAATCAGGCGGATCAAATGATCTACCAGATGGAAAAGCTGCTCCGCGATAACAAGGACAAAGTTTCGGCCGCCGACTCGGCTCCCATTCAATCCGCGATTGAACGTGTCAAGCAAGCGGCGAGCAAAGACGATGTGAACGCCATCCGGCAGGCGATCGACGAGCTTCAGCAAGCCTCGCATGCCATGGCGCAACATCTGTACTCCCGTCAGCAAGGGCCGGGCGGCGGGCCGACTCCTGGCGCGGAACCGACCAGCGACGGCCGGACAAAAGCGGAGGGCAAGGAAGACGTCATTGACGCCGAGTTTGAAGTGAAGAAGTGATCACGCTGGAAGGTGAAGAGGTGTGAGCGGGCAAGGGGATGCACTGGGTGTTCCCCTTGCCCGTTTGCTTTTCTCTCACGAGCTTGCGTTTAGAGTTCGGCCATCGGCTTTGAGCCCAAAACGTAAGCATCACAAGGATTCTTGAAACAGTTCTCAGTGAATCACGAAGTGGAACACGACATATCCCGCGTTCCCGCCGCCGTCGAAGTAATCATTATTTCCGCCCGGACCGCCGTCGATGATGCCGTATAGCGCCGTGACATGGTCAGCGGTGACGGTATTCTTGCCGGCTCCGAGATAGACCAGGAGCTGGACCCCAATCTGGAGATGGGAAAGCACGATGGTATTATTTCCCGCTCCAGCGGTGAGGGTGAGGTTGGTGCGGATGCTATCGTCTTCCAGGTCGAAGGAAGGATTGCCGGTGCTCCCCGTCTGCAAGAGGTTCAGGCTGGCGACACTGCTTGCCTTCACCGTCACTCCTTGTGCATTGTCCCCCAGCGTGATGCTGAGATCACTGGCGCTGGTGGTATCGAGGACGCTAAGCAAGGCGTTG
>DATGIQ010000401.1:0-27669 GCA_035295665.1 Gemmataceae bacterium
ACGCTGGGCGCCTTCCTTGGCCACCGAGGGCCACCAGGAAAAACGCCCCTTGGAAAGTCGCTTGTGACAAAGCCAAAAGCCTTGGCCGTCGTACATGAGCGCCTTGAGCGCCGTCCGTCTGCGATTACGGAAGACGAACACAGCGCCGGTGAAGGGATCGTGCTGGAGTTGTTCCTGGCAGAGCCGCGCCAGGCCATCGATGCCGCGGCGAAAATCGGCCGGCTCGACCGCCACCAGGATCTTCATCTGCGGCGTGATCTGGAGCATCAGCGGGCGCTCCAGAAACCGCGCGCCAAGGCCTCGACGTCGGCCGCGTCATAGCCCGTCAGTTGCACCCGCATAGTGGTCCCGGTCCCGTTGTCCAGTTCGACCAGAGATTGCTTGCTGGCCAGGACCGGTGTCGGTAGCTCGACGAACGAAGGGCCGCTCGCCTGTGGTTCGCTGGCGGCTCCCTTAGCCCGTTTCTTCAAGCCGTGGTAATCGAGACCGAGGACCGCCGCAGTGCGGCTGACTCCGTAGGTGCGCACGAGGCGAACGGCCAACGCCCATAACGGTTGCGGAATCCGGCCTCCCACCTTCCGCCGCCCTCGCCAAGCCTGAAACCGACTCCGCCCCCGCACCAAGTCTTTCGGCAACTCGCGACGTTCACTTGCAGCCATCGCAGTCCTCCAAAAACGAGGACCGCCACTCTAACAAATCAGCCAGGATGATTCATGCAGCCTTGCCGGAAGGACACGTTAGAAGCGAAACTCCAGGCCGAAGTTGATGCCCTGCGCCCAGAAGTCGGTCCCTCGGAATACTACCGTCGGTCGAGCCGGACCACCCTGCAAGCCCGGCGGAGTGGCGGGTGTCTCATAGAGTGGGCTCTGGCCGGCGTTGATGACCCGGTCGATCTGTTCGCCGGGCCTGACCACGTTGCTGAGGTACAGCAAGGTGTAGCCCAGCGACAAACTCAGCTGCTGCGTGATTTGGTAGCTCAGCGTCAGGCTCCCCTCAGGCACCACGGCAAAGACGTCACGATGGAACTGGCCGTTGTTGCTGGCCAGGGCGAAGTAGCCGCCGGGAAAGATTTGACCGGGACCTGTGCCGAAGGGCGTGTTAACGTCATTGGTCTCGAATGAGCCACTGATATTGAGCTTCTGGTGCATATCGCCCAGCGCCACCTTGGTTGTGGCCGCGACCGTCAGCCGACCAGCGTTCCATGTGGCGCGCGCTCCCAGTTGTCCGCCATAAAAGTCGTTACGGCCGTCAAAGCGATCCTGGGTGACGAAGAACTCACCGGGTATCACCGGCAGGACCGTCGGACTGCTCGTCCCGAATTCCAGCTTCTCCTGAAGGAAGACATAACGAAAACCACCCAGGACATCCAGGCGCACGTGGCCGCGATTGACGACGTTGAAGACGGCGTTGGTTTCCGCGCCCCAGAGTTGATCTGTGATGCTCAAGACGGCGATGCCGGCAAAGTTGTTGCCATTGACAGTGCCGGCGGGTGCGCCAAAGACGAAGCCGTTTTCCTGATTCGGGGCGCCAAACAGCCCTCTGGGAGTCACGTCAAAGAACGGGATAGCCAGGATCTGGGACGCGAACCCGTCCACACTCGCCTGACGGCGCAGCGACGCCGAAAACAGCGCGAAGCCGCTGCCTTCCACTCCGAAGCTCTGCTCGTTGTCAAGCCATCCGCCCAACGTCAAGCGGCCGCCATGCCGGACGGGATAGTCCAGGCTCTCGTCGCCGAGGGCGACCCGGGTCGTGGCACCGCCTAGGGCGCCGAGAGTGGGGTCCGAGGAACTAGCGGTCGTTACCAGGGGCTGCGGCAGCGGCGAACTCTTGACCCACCACAGCAGATATTCCGCACTGGCCCAGAAACGGCTGCAGGCATTCGCGGTAACGATATCTGGGAAGGCCACAGCACACGGTCCAACCGGAGCCGGCATCATGGTCTGCTCCGGTTGGACCGGCGGCACGAGAGCAGGCTTATCTGGGGCGGCCTGGACGATACCTCCAGGCGTCGGCTGCGGCGCTGTCAAATCAGGTGGACTTGCTTCGCTAAAGGACAGGCCTGCACTTGCCAAGAGTATCCCCATGGACGCCAGATAGCTCATCCAGTGCATGGTGAAGGTCCTCCTTGATCGCCAGCCCGCTCGGGTGCATTTTTCCTGGGACGCCAGGAACGCCGGCTTCAACCCGGCAAGCCAGCGAGGCTGGTAAAATGGGTTGCACGAATGTTATCGGCTTGTCGAGGAGTGGGGGCAGCCGCCGGGGCTGGTTGTGTGGAGAGAACCAACCTCAGCCGTTCCAGACAGAACAGTTGCAACGACCGTGGCGAGTGGATGGAATGTGCCGCGTTGCGTACGCGAAACCCTGCGTGGTGAAGTTAGCCTGGACAAATACGGCTTCGCCGGTCCGTATCGGCCGGGATCTCGGCCATGAAGACGCTGGCCAAGGCGGCGAACAAGGTCGCGAAAAAGGGCGACGGCGTGCGGGTGCTCAAGAGGCCGGAGCAGGTGGAGGCCGTGCTGGCGCGGCTCGCGGTCGAAGACGTGTGGGGCATCGGCCGCTTCGGGGCGGGAACGCTGTTCTATGCGGGGGCTGGCATCCGGCGGCTCTGGGCGATGCAGCGCGGGATGAAGAGCCCGCACTATACGACCGATTGGGAGGCGCTGCGGGTCCATCCCCAAAAAGTGGTGCCCTGCCGGACACTGCCCGCTCTGCCCCACCGAAGCGACAGGCAGCCTGGGATGTGACATTGAGGGAGGTTGAACGATAAGCGCGCGGCTCGGGGAGAACAAAGCGGCGGCGGAGAGCGTGGGTCGCTCCCGCCGCCGATGTTCGCATCGGTTGGCCGCGTCGGTTCGCTTGGGGTTACGGCTTCTCCGGCAGCGGCGTGGCGTCCCAGATCTTTACAGTGCCATCCGGCCCGCTGCCGGCCAGGCGCTTGCCGTCGAGGCTAAAGGCCACGCTGACGCCACCGCCCTTGAGCGTGAGGAGTTCCTGGCCCGTCTGGGCATCCCACACCTTTATCGTGTCCCAAGCACCGGTGGCCAGGCGTTTGCCATCCGGGCTAAAGACCACGCTATGGAATGCGTCGGTGTCGTTGGTGAGCCCCTTGATTTTCTGGAGTTCCTGGCCGGTCTGCGCATCCCATAGTTTCACTTCATCACCAGCGGTGGCCAGGCATTTGCCGTCGGAGCTGAAGACCACACTTAAGGCTCGGCCCGTGTCTTTGAGGGAGAGGAGTTCCTGACCGGTCTGCGCATCCCATACCCTAACCTCACCCGTTGCTCTGGCCAGACGTTTGCCGTCCGGGCTGAAGGCCACATTCCCCCAGCCGCCATGGAGAGAGAGCAGTTCCTGGCCTGTCTGCACATCCCAGACCTTCGTTGATAAAGGGGACTGAGGCGGGTTTACGGAGCCGGCGGCCAGGCGTCTACCATCGGAGCTGTAGACCACGCTCCCGACAAAACCGAGAGACACCGGGAAGGTAAGGAGTTCCTGACCGGTCTGGGCATCCCACAGTTTGAGCTCAGCTCGATCCGTACCGCTATTGCCGAGAGCACCACTGGGAACCCTACGTCCGCCGCCGCCACTGGCCAAGCGCTTGCCATCGGGGCTAAAGGCTATGCTCCACACCGGGGCAGTGTGCCCCTTCAGGGCGAGAACCTGCTGCCCGGTCTCCCCATCCCAGATTTTGACGGTGTTGTCCGAAGCAGCGCTAGCCAAGCGCCTGAGGTCCGCGCTAAAGGCTACCTGCTTCCCACCGTCCGTCTGGAGAGTGAGGTTCTCCTGATCTTTCTGCGCATCCCAGACCTTGACGGTCTTGTCCGAAGAGCTGCTGGCCAGGCGTTTGCCGTCCGGGCTGAAGACCACGTTGTTGATCCCGCCGCTGTGTCCTTTGAAGGTTCGGATTTCCTGGCCCGTCTTGAGATTCCAAATCCGCAGCGTTCCTCCCCCCGAACTGCTGGCCAGGTGCTTGCCGTCGGGGCTGAACGCCACGCTGCTGGCCCGATTGTGCTTCAGAGTGAGGGATTCCTGGCCAGTCTGTGCATCCCACACCTCCACCATGCTGTCCCGATAAGGGGCAGCTAAGCGTTTGCCGTCTGGGCTGAACGCCACGCTATACACTCCCGCGGGGTACCCTTTCAGGGAGAGGAGCTCCTGGCCGGTCGCCGCGTCCCACACTTTCACCGTTCCGTCATTTCCAGAAGCACTGGCCAGGCGTTTGCCGTCTGGACTGAACGCCGCGGCGCCGGCAGGCCCTTTGAGGGTTCGGAGTTCCTGGCCGGTCTGCGCATCCCACAGTTTCACCTCGTCACCAGCGGTGGCCAGGCGTTTGCCGTCCGGGCTGAAGACCATCCTGCTGTAGCTCCCCTTGAGCCTAAGCAGTTCCTGGCCGGTCTGGGCGTCACGCACCTTCCATTCCCCCTGCGGGTCCCCCCTGGTACCGCTGGCCAGGCGTTTACCGTCCGGGCTGAAGACCACGCCCCAGCCACGACCCGGTAAGTTGAGCAGCTCCTGACCGGTCTGAGCATCCCATACCTTCACCTCCCCTCTGGAAGCGCTGGCCAGGCGTTTACCGTCCGGGCTATAGGCCACGCTGTCTACCACGTCCGTGTGCCCTTTGAGGGTTAGCAGGTCGGAATGACACAGCCGATTAAGGAAATACCACTCAAAGTCACGGAGGTCGGCTTCCTCCGCCTTGGGACGATGTTGCTCTAACAGCTCCCGAACCCGCGCGATGCCGCCTGCCTCCCAGGCGTGCTGCGCCATGTTCATGTGGGCCGCATACAGTGTGCGCTGAAGCCGATCGTTCAGCGCCCGGACCTCGTCGCGCTGCCGCTGGGCTTCGGCGCGCTGTTGATTCGCCTCTTGCTCCTTCTGCTCGACCTTGGCGGCGTGCTGCTTGGCCTCAAGTTCGTTGGCCTGTGCCCGCTGCATCTGCCCGAACACGCCCGCGAAACCGAGCGCGGCCACCAGCACCACCGCGGCGCTGAGGCTGGCCACCAACGGATTGCGCCGGCCCCAGCGTCCTAGCCGCTCCAAGGGGCCAATGCGTCGGGCCTGGAACGGCTCGTCCGCCAGGAAACGACGCAGGTCGGCCGCCAGCGCCTCGGCCGAAGGGTGGCGCCGCTTTGGTTCTTTCGCGATCGCTTTCATGACAATTTTCTCCAGATCACGAGGAATACGGGAATCGACTCCACGCAGTCGGGTCGGCTCTTGATAGCGAATCTGGTCGATCAGGCGCAGCCGGTCCGTGCTGTCAAACGCAAGTTTTAAGACGAGCAGTTCGTAGAGCGTCAGGCCGAGGGCATAGATGTCGGCGCCGAAGTCGCACTCGCCGCGGAAACGCTCTGGTGACATGTAGCGGATGGTCCTGACGATATCCCTCGGCTGCGTCAGGGCTTGGTCCGTGGTCTTGGCCAGGCCGAAGTCGGTTATCCATGACAAGGATTGGCCATTCGAGGAGGCGAGAGCCTAAGCCGCTCTTGCCGCTGGCGCCCGCTTTGGTTCTCCGCAACGATCCCCTTCCGGTCACGGTTTCTCCGGCATCGGCGTGGCGTCCCAGAACTTCACAGTACCATCATAGGAAGCACTGGCCAACCGGTGGCCTTCGGGGCTGAAGGCGACGGTGCTCACATAACCTGAATGTCCCTTGAGGGTGAGCATCTCCTGCCCGGTCTGTGCATCCCAGACCTTCACCGTCCCGTCCCGAGAGGCGCTGACCAGGCGCTTGCCGTTCGGGCTGAACACCAGGCTCATGACTATGTCGGGGTGCCCCCCCTTCCAGGTCTGGAGTTCCAGGCCCGTCTGGGCATCCCACACCGTTAGGTCGCCAAGACCGCCGGCCAGGCGTTTGCCGTCCGGGCTGAAGGCCACGGGGCCGCCGCCCTTCAGCGAGAGGAGTTCCTGACCCGACTGCGCATCCCACACCTTCCCCGCGCTGGCCAGGCGCTTGCCATCCGGGCTGAAGGCCACGCCTGCGGAAGGACCATAAGGATCCTTCAGGGAGAGGAGTTCCTGACCCGTCTGCGTATCCCAGACGTGCACTTCCCCTCCGACGCTAGCGCCGGCCAGGCGTTTGCCGTCCGGACTAAATGCCAAGCTACGGACCCAGCCAGTATGCCCTTTCAGGGAGAGGAACTCTGCGCCGGTCTGTACATCCCACACCTTCACTGCCACATCCACCGCCGTTTTCTTGGTCTCATCCCAGGTAGCACTGGCAAACGCGAGGCGTTTGCCATCGGGACTAAAGGCCAGCCGAGGGGTGACGGTTCCGCCCTTGAGAGTCAGGATCTCTTGGCCAGTGTGCGCATCCCAGACTTTCACCGTGTTGTCCCCAGCAGCGCCGGCCACACGCCTGAGATCCGGACTCAAGGCGATCGGTGCTAAGCGGGTTCTTTGGAGGCTGAGGGTTCCCGGATCTTTCTGTACGTCCCACACCTTCACCGTCCAGTCTCCGGCACCGCTGGCCAGGCGCTTGCCGTCCGGGCTGAAGGCCACACCGTTCCAAAACTTAGCGAGCCCTTTCAGGGCCCGGATCTCCTGACCGGTCTGGAGATCCCAGACCCGCACCGTCAGGTCCCAGGAACTGCTGGCCAGACGCTTGCTGTCCGGGCTGAACGTTAGGCTCGTGATTTCGAGGGTGTGCCGCTGGAAGGTGAAGAGCTCCTGACCGCTCTCGATGTCGCACACCTTAATACGGGGCACCCCCGACCGCTGGCCGGCGGTCGCGAGGCGCTGGCCGTCGGGGCTGAAGGCAAAGAGGATGGGACCATCACTTCGCTCGTGGAGGCTGGGGAGTTCCTGGCCGGTCCTGACGTCCCACACCCTCACTTCCTCGGGAACCGGCGTCCCGCCCAGCCGTCCCCGGCCGGTCCTACTGGCCAGGCGTTTGCCGTCCGGGCTGAACGTCACGCTGCCGCCGCCACCCTGGAGAGTCAGGAGTTCCTGGCCCGTCTGAACGTCCCACACCTTCACCACGCCCGGAAGCCGCTTGCCGTCTTTCAGTCCACCGGTGATGCCATGGGCCAGGCGTTTGCCGTCCGGGCTGAACACCACGCTGCGGACATCGCCGGTGCGCCCCTTCAGGGTGAGGAGTCCCCTTCCTGTCTGCGCATCCCAGACCTTGACTTCACCGGGTTTGCCCTGGTCAGACAGATCCCCGCTCCCCGAGGCCAAGCGCTGGCCGTCTGGGCTGAACGCCACACTGGTAACATCGCCGGTGTGTCCTTGGAGCGAGAGGAGTTGCCGGCCAGTCTGTGCATCCCACACCTTCGAACCACTGGCGAGGCGTTTGCCGTCCGGGCTGAGTGCCACGCTGCCATAGGAAGCATTCTGGAGGGTCAGGAGTTCCTGCCCGGTCTGTGCATCCCACACCTTCAGCTCCGGTTCGATTCGCTGAGAACCGTTGGAGCCCCCGGTGGTGGCACTAACTAGGCGTTTCCCATCGGGGCTAAAGGTTACACTGTCGATGAACATATTGTGCCCCTTCAGGGTGAGAAGCGGGTCTACGTGGCAGAGTCGGTTGAGGTAATGCCACTCGAAATCACGCAAGTCCGGCTCTCCCGGCTTGGGGCGCTGTAGTTCCAGCAGCTCCAGCGCTCGGGGAACAGCGGCCTCCTCCCAGGCATGCTGGGCCAGATTCATACGGGCCGTGTAGGTGATGCGGCGCAGCTCCTCCGCCAAGGCCCGCGCCTCGTCGCGCTGCTGGCCTGCCTCGCGCTCTTTCTCCTGGGCCGCCGTGGCGTTGGCGTTAGCCTGTTGCTCATTCGCCAAGGCCACTGCTTCCGCCTGCGTTGCCCGCACTGCCTGCCAGGCGCTGACAGCGGTCCCGAGCACCAGCAGGGCGGCGAACCCGACGGCGGTCGCCAGACCTGCCCTGTGTTTGCGGGCAAACTTGCGCAGCTTGTAGGCGGTCGTCGGCGGGCACGCCTCTACCGGCTCATCCTTCAGGTAGCGCTCGACGTCCCGCGCCACCCCGTTGGCGGTCTCGTAACGTCGCGTGCGGTCCTTTTCCAGACAGCGCATGACAATCCAGTCCAACTCGCCGCACACCAAGCGCGACAGCTGGGCTGGCTCCGTTCTGCGCGCGGCCGAGATGGTCGCCAGCCGGTCGCCCGACGCGCTGATGCGCTGGCTGGGTCGAGGCGGTTCATCCTCGCGGATCAGCCGCATCATCTCCTCGTAGGCCGCCTCACGCAACCGGTCCCGCTCCAAGGGCGTCGTGCCCGTGAGCAACTCGTAGAGCAGCACGCCCAGCGAATAAATGTCGCTGCGCGTATCGACCCCCAGGCCACTCATCTCCGCCTGCTCCGGCGCCATGTACTCCAACGTGCCAACGATGGTCCCGTACTGCGTGAACAGCGTCTTTTCCGTCAGCCGCTGCTCGGTCGCCTTGGCCACGCCGAAGTCGATCACCTTGGTCACCGGCTGGCCGTCGTGGAGCGTGACCAGGACGTTGGACGGCTTGATATCACGATGAATAATGCCCTTCTGGTGGGCGTGCTGGATCGCCTGGCAGACGGGCACGAACAGCTCGAGGCGTTGGCGCGGCGCTAGCTTGTTGGCGTCGCAATACTTCGTGATGGGCACGCCGTGGACCAGCTCCATGACAAAGTAAGGCCGCCCGCTCTCGGTGGTGCCGGCGTCGAGCACGCGGGCTATGTTCGGGTGGTCCATCAGGGCCAGCGCCTGGCGTTCGACCTCGAAGCGGGCGATGACCTGGGCGGAATCCATGCCGGGCTTGATGATCTTGAGGGCGACCTTGCGGCGGAGTGGCTGTTCCTGCTCAGCCATGTAGACGATGCCCATGCCGCCCTCGCCGATCTGTTGCAAGAGCTTGTAGGGGCCGATCATCGTGCGGGGCCTTCGGTAATCGGCGGCTCATCAACTGTGATCGCCGCTCCCGGGGCCGGCCCTTTCATGAAGTTTCCCACCTGGTTGACGGCTTGCAGCAGGCCGTCTAACTCGACACGCAGGGAAGCGTTTCCGTTGCAAGCCTCATCGAGGTAGGCCGCCCGTGCAGCGAGCGATGGGATCTCCAGGGCTCGGCCGAAAAGGGATTTCACGTCCGGCGTCGCGCTGTTCATGACCGACCAGCCTTTCATTGTGTTACAGTCTCCCGACGCCGCGCCCGGTTGCGCGGCCCTCTATTCTTTCATGCGACGCCTGCGTACGGGGACTGCCAAAAAAATCGCCAAAAACTTACCGCTTGACGGGAGGAGGCGGCTCTTCCCCCTGAAGTCGCCGGAAGAGCCAAGCGCGCGCGTAAGTCCAGTTGCGGTAGGCAGTGCGGGGCGCGATGCCGAGGGTTTCGGCGGCCTGTTCCATGGTCAGCCCAGCAAAGTAGACGAGCTTAACCAACTCGTACGTAGGTGGATCTGCCACCGCTAACTGATCCAGGGCTTGATCAACGGCCAGCACGTCTTCTCGCGCGCCTTCGGCGGCATGGAGGTCTTCGGGAAGCTCAACTCGTTGGAAGGCCCCCCCGTGGCGGAGTCGCTTCTTGCGCCGGGCGTTCTCGACCAGGATGCGGCGCATGGCTTCAGCCGCAGCGGCGAAGAAGTGTCTCCGACTATCCCAATGCTGGGCCTTCGCCACACCCACCAGACGCAAGTACGCCTCGTGGACCAAGGCGGTCGGCTGAAGCGTCTGGCCCGGTGCTTCCTGAGCCATCTTTTGCGCGGCCAACTTCCGTAACTCCTCGTAGACGAGGGGCAGGAGTTGCTCGGAGGCATGCGGGTCGCCTTGCTCGATAGCAGACAGGATGCGCGTAACTTCACTCATGGCCGGCACCACGAAGCTCAAGACCCAGGGGCAGGAGTGCCAGGCAACAGTATACAGCCCGGCCAGTAACCGTGCCGCGCGGGAAAGGGATTGCCAGGTTGCTGACCCTCCTCAACGGCCACGGGTTGACGGTGGGGATCAGCGAGCAGTATCCCCTGCCGCGGCCATTTCCTATTCTATCCTACGGGTGTTCCTGAATCCTCTCTAACGCAGAAGGACCGATCATGGAAGTCTGCAGTGAGTCCAAGGCGGGTCCCCACGTGCCGTCGCCGAGCGAACTCGTCGACGGCCTCGCGACGCAGTTGCGCACCCAACAGCAAACCTGGCTCCGCCAACTGGCAAAGGAACCCAGCCGCTTCGCCGATCTGGAAGTGACCGTCCATCAGACCTTTCAGCAACTGGCCGATCAATTGGTCGCCAGTCTGCTGGCCCAGGCCACACAACAGTCCCCGGCCTTGCAGGCCGCTCAAAAAAAGTAGTTGAGCAGGCTCCCCAACGTCTGCGAACGTCGGAAAAGCGGCCGCTGCGGCTGCGTCTGCTGGGCGGTTTGGTCGTGTGGATCAGCACCCTGTACTGTGGGCCAGCGACACGAACCGGTAAGCGGCGTGGCCGCGAGGGCAGCGGCCTGTATCCGGAACTGGCCGTCCTGGGTATCCGCGAGGGTTCCAGTCCGGCGCTGGCCAGCGAGGTAGGCCGGTTGACGGCCCTGTTGCCTTCCTACGAGGTAGCCCGTGCGGAATTGGTCCAACGGGGCATGCCCTTCAAGATCAAGGTTGTGCATCGCATCGCCAGCCAACTGGGGGCGGAGATCCTCACCACGCGCACCCGCGACTTGCAACGCTATCGGGCTGGGGATCTACCTGCCGGTCGCGTGCTGGCGGGCAAGCGGGTGGGAGTGGCGATCGATGGCGGCCGGACCCGTATCCGCACGGTGATTCGCAAACAAAAAGGTCGGGGTAAGGGCAAGAAGCAACGCCGTAAATTCAATGTCGAGTGGCGGGAACCTAAAGTGCTGATTATTTTTGAGATGGACCGCAAGGGCCGTATGGCAGCCAAACCCCGGCCCTGGATCGATGGTACCTTCGCCGGTCCGGACGAGGCGCTAGAGCTGCTGGCCATGCATTTGCACCGACTCGGTGCCGCGGCGGCCCAAGTCGTGGTGTTCCTAGCCGATGGCGCCCCCTGGATCTGGGATCGTCTGGACTGGGTCGTGCAGCGCGTGGGCTTGCCAGCGTCGCGCACGGTTCGGGTCCTGGACTTCTGTCATGCGGCCCATCACATCAGCTTGGCCTTACAAGCGGTGGGGCTGGAAGACGCGGAGCGCCAGCGTCTGTATCGGCGATGCCGTAAGTGGCTGCGTACCGGGCACACGAGCAAGCTCATCGCCGAGTTGACCGTGCTGGCCTGGGATCTCCCGGAGGAGTCGCCGGCCTGGGTGGCCATCGCTTACTTGGAGAAGCATCAGGGAGCGGGGCACCTGGGCTACGACCAGTTCCGCCGGCGTGGGCTGTCGCTGGGGAGTGGGGCGATTGAGAGCGCCATCCGGCGGGTGGTCAACTTGCGGCTGAAAGGGAGCGGCTTGCTGTGGCTGGAGGAGAATGCCGAGGCGGTTCTGGTGATGCGGGCCGCCGTATTGACCGAGCGCTGGCAGGAGACGCTCAGCCACGTCCGTACGACGATGGCCAGCGACCGTCGCCTGGAGTGGCACTGGCAGTCGCCGGACATGCCAGCCGAACTGAAAGCGGGCCTTCCCATTGCACCGCCTGGATCGCAACCTCAAGCCAAGAAAGGCTCTGAGTCAGATGCGGCATGAACACTGTTTGGGAATGCACCCGGCGCTGCCGAGGGCGGCCGCTACCCCAATTATGGACCTCCATTCCTCCCTCGGTGCCGAGACTTTGCGGTCGGAAGGACGGCCGCTACATAATCTGTTTGGTCGCCTAACGTGCGCAAGCTGAACGGTGACGCGGCGGCAAAGAGGGCGGCGGAGGAAAGCAGATAAGGGAGCGTCTCACAAGAGCTGATCCGGTCAGCGCCGAACGCGTAATCTCTCCAGTAGCCTCGCATCGGGGTTGAAGTCGCCACGCCCCCGGCCTGACCAGAAACAATCCTTGGTCCGCAACCCAAACCCAAGTGCGCCACCTCCCGCATAGGAAGTGGCGCACTTGAGGACTCCTGAGCGCAGGCCCACTCCTGCACTCGATGCCGCGACTAAATCCCGACCACGAGGTCGCCGGGCTTGTTGCCATCGAGCTTGTCCTGTATCGAGGCGAAGAACCAGTTCTGCCCGCCGCCGCCTTCCAGGTGGTCTGCCACGCCGTTGTCGTGCACCGTGCTGGTGTTGAAGTACGACCCCAGCACCCTGGTCCGCGTGGAAAACGAGTCGGTCGAGTTCCATTCCGCGAGGATGGCCTGCAAGGCCGCCAGGTTGGCATCATAATCGGTGTAGCCGCCGATCAGGATGTCATCGCTGCCATGCCCCTCTAGGTGGCCGCCTCCGTGGCCGGCAATGAGGATGTTCCGCCCGCTGCCCCCTTCCAGGTGGCCGCCGCCTTTGCCGCCCACCTCGACCGTCGGGCCGCCGCCGCCTTCGAGATGCGTGTCGGCACCATCCCCGGCAAAGAGAAACGCGGGCAGCATCAGCTGATGGTCCACCTGGATGTGTTCCTTGTCGCCGTGGCCGTACACCACCAGGCTGCTCAAGCCGGTCAGCGGTGTCTGGAAGTCGGGCGAACCATCATGGAGCATGACGGTAACTTGAGCACCGTTGAGCTGCACTTCGATGTGGTTGCTGCCGGGGGTGCCGCCGACGTACAGGACCGCGGCGCTGCCGCCGAGGGACTCGCGGACAACGCCTTGCACCAGCTGGGACAGGGTGGTCGGGCTGCTGGGTGGAGTGAAGTTGTGGTCGCTGTTGCTGTAGGTGGCGGCCAGCGTGTGGCTGCCCAAGGCGGCCACGGCGGCGGTGCTCAGTGTGGCGCTGCCGCCGCTGAGGGGAAGGGACCCCAGGTCAGTGTGGGTCGTTTGATCGTAGAAATCGACCACGCCGGTCGGCACGGCGTTGGAGGCGAGCGCGGTCACGGTCGCTGTCAAGGAGAGGAACTGTCCTGGCACTGATGGGTTGGCGGAGCAGGCGAGCACCAGGCTGGTGGAGGCCGGCGTAATGGTGAAGCTGGCACCCACATACGTGAGCGCGTAGTTGCTGCCCGCCGTCAGCGAGCCCTTGGCGATGGGATAGCTGCCGACGTTCTCTCCCGCGGCCCGGCTCAAGCTGCCGCTGAAGCTATCGCCAGGGACCAAAAAGCCGCTGGTGATCTGGTAGGTGAGCGTCGGGTCGGGGTTACCATAGGTCTTGCTCTGGGCGTTCGCAGTGACCATGATCGACAGCGGATTGACCGTCAGGCTAAAGCTTCCACCACTGGCCTCGAAACCGGTGCCACCGCTGTAGACGGCTCTGATAGTGTGTATGCCCGACGACGGGTTATTCAGGACGGTACTCGCTATGCCGGCTACGACAACCAAGCCGCTGGCCAGGGTGGTCGTGCCGTCCAGGAAGGTAACCGTGCCGCTGGTCACCGGGCTCCCCCCTTGCATCACCGTGGCTCTTAACGTCGGCGAGGAGCCGTAGTTTTGCGTGCCGCCCTGCAGGCTTACCACCGTGGTCGTACTCTGCACCTCAAACGCGCCGATGTCCACGGTCCCGTTCACGATGCGCGCGGCGCCGCGCTGGTCGGCGGTCACACCGGTCGGTACGAGGCTGTTGCTCCCCGCATCCAGGGCGGCACTGCCCGGCAAGAGTGCCATGGTGTACGTCGGGCCGCCGTTGTTCTGCAGGGGGCCCAGCATCGGATCGCCGGAGACGGGGGAGGCGAGGCCGTGGGTCCCGTCCTTGATCAAGTTGTGGCTGCCCATGAGAGGCCCGTTGCTACCGAGATCGTCGGCCCCACCGTTATTGGCCACGATGTTGTTGTAAAGGTCAGTTGTGCCATTGTTCTCGACCCCGCTCCCCCCTCCCGCCGAGTTGGCGACGGAGTTCCCGGCTATGGTGCAGTTGGTCGCCGTCATCTGGCCCCCGTAGTTCTTGATGGCCCCGCCGAAAGTTTCACTACTATTCCCGGTAAACGTGCAGTTGGTCAGCGTCGCCGTGCTGGAGTAGACGAACAGCCCGCCGCCGTCGCTGGGGGAGAGGTTGTTGCTGACGGTGCAGCCGTCCAGGATCAGCGTGCTGCCGGCTAGCTCAAGGATCCCGCCGCCCGCGGAATTGGCCTGGCCCTGGGTGATGGTCAGGCCGGTAAGCGTCACGGTGGGGCCGTTGCTGCCGTTGTCGCCGATCTGGAAGACGCGCGACGCCTGATTGCCGCTGACGGTCACGCCGGCTGCCGAGCCCGTAATACTCATGCTGGTCAGGAGGGTGAGCTGGCCGCTGGTCAGCGTGATCGTCCGTGGCGTGGCGAAGGAGACCGGGTCGAAGTTAATGGTATCCCCCGAGTTGGCCGCGCTGATGGCGGCGCGCAGACTGCCCGTGCCCGAGTCATTGGTGTTGATCACCGTGAGCGTGGCCGGGGCCAGTCGGTCCTCAAGGATCTCCAGCCGGGGCCGGAAACCTTTTTTGGGCCGCTGCCCGGGACGGCCGATCGTTTGCGAACCTTGAGATTGCTTGCCTAGCCAACGCGGTAGGTACGGAAAGGACATGAGATGACTCCATGCTCGGGCGAAGGTGTACAGGTGAAGCAACGTGCTATGAGAATAAGAAACGGCCTGCGGCGGAAAACCTTACAGCAGGCGAGCAAAAATGGAGCGGCGTAGACGCCGCGCTCGGCCCGGGGCTGCTAAAATGGCGGCATGCAGGAGACGCGCCAAAGTCTGCTGGTCCGCGCGCAAGCCGGCGAAGAGAACGCTTGGAAGGACCTGACCGAGCTCTATCGCCCGCTCATCATCGGCTGGCTGAATCGCCAGGGCGTGCCGGCCAGCGATGTCGAGGACCTGAGCCAGGAGGTGCTGCTGAGCGTGGTCAAACATCTGCCCGGCTTTGAGCACTCCGGCCGCCGGGGCGCTTTTCGCTCGTGGCTGCGCACCATTGTCTGCAGCCGTACGACCGATTACTGGCGAGCTATCGATGCGGGCGCGCAGGCCAGCGGCGGCAGCGGCGCCACCGCCGCGCTCCAGCAGCTGGCCGACCCCGACAGCGACCTGAATCGGCAGTGGGACGAGCAACACGACCGCTACGTGCTGGACTGCCTGCTGGACCTGATGGAGGAGGCGTTCGAGCCGGCCACCCTGCAAGCCTTCCGGCGGCTGGCCATCGACGGCGCCAGCGGGGCGGAGGTGGCCCAGGAACTGGGCTTGTCCGTGGCGGCCGTGTACGTGGCGAAATCCCGCGTCCTGCAGCGCATCCGCCAGGAAGCGGAAGGCCTGCTCGATTGGTAGCTGCCGTCGGGCGGACGAGACCAGACGGCCAAGGTCGCGCTCGGCAAGCGGGATTTCCTGTTAGGTCGTGGGCCTGTTTGCCGTTTCTCGTTGGGGGAAAGTGCTGTGGCTTTCCGTAAACGCGGACCCCATACGAGGCCTCTGTGAACCATCCGACGGCCGAAGAACTGCGTGCCCTGTCTGCCGGTCAGCTGACGGATGCTGAACTGGCCCGCGTCTCGGCCCACCTCGCCGACTGTCCGACGTGTTGCCGGCGCATCGATGAACTCGACAGCGACGATCCGTTGCTGGCGCGGCTGCAGCAACGCGCTGCTCACCGAGACGAACGGCTGATCGGCCCGGCCCAACGCCGCGCCGCCGTGCGCGCGTTGCGCCAGGGGCAAGTGTCCCAGGCGGCCGGAGCGCCACGCGACGGGGAGACCGCGCCGGTGCTTCGCTCCGCCCCTACGCACATCGGCGACTACGAGATCCTCGCCGAGGTCGGACGGGGCGGCATGGGCGTGGTGTACCAGGCGCGGCACCGCGGCCTCCGTCGGCTGGCGGCCCTGAAGATGGTCCTGGCCGGAGCGTTCGCCTCCCCCGCCCAGGAGCTGCGTTTCCGCCTGGAGGCCGAGCTGGCGGCGCGGATGCAGCACCCCAACATCGTGCAGGTCTACGAGATTGGCACGCACGAAGGCCGGCCCTTCCTGGCTATGGAATGGGTCGGGGGCAGCAGCCTGGCGAACCGGCTGGACGACAAGCCTTGGCTTGCCCTCCAGGCGGCCGCGTTGATCGAGACCTTAGCACGTGCGATGCATGGTGCCCACGAACAGGGGGTGATTCATCGCGACCTGAAGCCGGCCAACATCCTCCTGGCGGAGTCCGTCGTCCGTCGTCCGCGGTCCGTAGCCAAAGAACGACAACCCTCGGAAAACCACGACGGACGACGGACGATGGCCGACGGGCTCATCCCGAAGATTGCGGATTTCGGTCTCGCCAAGCAGCTTGACGTGGACGCGCACCAGACCAGTACCGGCGTGCTCGTCGGCACCCCGGGGTACATGGCTCCCGAACAGGCGGAGGGCCGCAGCGCGGAGATTGGTCCGGCCACGGATGTGCATGCCCTGGGCGTGATCCTGTACGAATTGCTGACGGGCCGGCCGCCGTTCCAGGGAGCCACGACGCTGCAGACGCTGGAACAGGTCCGCCACCAGGAACCGGTGCCGCCGTGCCGCCTGCAGCCGGGCGTGCCGCGCGATCTGGAGACCATCTGCCTGAAGTGTCTGCAGAAGGAGCCGCGGCACCGCTACGCCACGGCTCAGGATCTGGCCGACGATCTGCAGCGCCTTCGCGAAGGCAAGCCGATCCAGGCGCGTCCCGCGGGGCTGGTGGAGCAGGGCTGGAAGTGGGCCCGGCGCCGGCCGGCGTTGGCAGGGTTGCTGCTGGTTAGCGCGCTGGCGCTCTTCGTGGGCTTCCCCGGCGTGAGCGGGCTCTGGCTGCAAGCGGTGCAGGAGCGGGAAGCGAAGGAGGAACAACGGCTGCGGGCCGACCAGGAGGCCCAGAAGGCGTTGCGGCAAGCGTACCGGGGCAATCTGGCGGCCGCGCTCGCCTCCTTCAACGATCACGAGGTCGGGGATGCCGCCCAGTATCTGCAAGCGGCGCCCTCCGCCTTGCGCGACTGGGAGTGGCAGCATCTCGTCAGCCGATTGGATGATAGCTTGGCCGTGGTCCGGCTCCCAGACGACGAAGCGGTCGGCCTCTGTCCGCCGGGGAGCGGAATTGTCACCGCCGGAAACCACCAGGTACGCCTCTGGGATGCCTTGACCGGCGCCTGCCGGGGGACGCTGACCGACGATTGCTCCAATCGCCTGACCGTTGTACCGACCGTCAAGGGGCCGCTGCTACTGGTTGAGAACCGTGATCGGACCGGCTGGCGGCTGTACAAGCCACCCCTGGTGCCGGGGGCGCACGGCCAAGAGCTTGCCTGCGCGCTGGGACGACAGGTTGCTGGCCTCAGTGTAGATGCGGAGGCGACGCGGATTGGCGTCCTCTGGCGCGGCCAGACAGATCAGGAGAATTATTTTACCGTTGTTGAGTTCGGCCCAGGAAACCGTGGCATCGACTTCAAGGGGCACGCGAGTGCCGTCTTCGGGTTGGCCTTCAGCCCGGATGGTACGCGCATCGCCTCCGGCTCGGCAGACGGAATGGTCGGGATCTGGGATACCGCCACGGGCAAGAATTTGGTCTTCCTCCGGGGACATACGCAGCTCGTGGCTGCGCTCATGTTCAGTTCCGACGGCAGCCGACTGCTCACCGGTTCGTGGGATGAGACGGTCCGCCAGTGGGATGGGCACACGGGACAGCCCCTCAGCGTCCGGCGTGGCCACAAAGATAGAGTCCTCACCGTGGCCTATAGCCCGGACGGCAAGTGGATCGCTTCGGGAGGTGTGGACCGGACCGTACGGCTGTGGAAGGCCGCCCAGGAGTCGGACCCGATGGTCTTGCTCGGCCACACAGATAGCGTGTACGAGGTTGCCTTCAGCCCGGACGGTCGCTGCCTTGGCTCGGTGGGCATGGATCGGAAGGCTCGGGTCTGGGGGTTGGTCCCGCGCGACCAGCTCTGCTGCCTTCGCGGCCACGAAGACTGGATCTACCCCGTGGCGTATAGCCCCGATGGGGCGCTCCTCGCTTCCGGTGGCGGGGACAAGACGGTGCGTTTGTGGGACGCGGCCTCGGGCGAGATGCTGGCGGTGTTGCCCCATGCGGAGTGGGTGGCCAGTTTGGCGTTCAGCCCGGATGGCGCCTGGCTCGTGGCGGGCGAGTGGTATGGCAGCATGCGCATCTGGGATACCGCCACCGCCCAGCTCCAGGCAGTCTGGATCTCGAAGGAGAAGCCGGCCAGCGTACATGGTATCGCGGTTAGTCCGGACGGCGCACGGGTGATCGTTGCCTATGCGCGGGGACCGATCCCGCTGCAAGTATGGGACAGGAAAAGCGGTCAGGTCGTGAGCGTTTTCCGAGGCCATCCCGGCGGTGTGATGGGATTGACCTTCCGTCCCGACGGCCAGCAGCTAGCCACGTGCGGACAAGATGGCACGGTCCGTTTATGGGATGCGCGGACTTACGAACTGTCTGCCGTTTGGCATGGCCATGACAAGGCCGTCAACTCCGTGGCTTACAGCGCGGATGGTCGTCTCCTTGTTTCCACCGGCGAGGACCAGACCCTTCGGATATGGGACGTCGCCACCGGGGACTGCCGCGCTGTCCTGCAAGGTCATAGGGAGAATGTGTATATGGCCATGTTTCACCCCGACGGGAACCGGATCGTGTCCGGTGGGCGGGATCGCTTCCTGCGCTTTTGGGACGTCGCCACGGGGGAGGAGGTCGCCCGCTTGCCCGGCCATACGAGCTGGATCTACTCCGTGGCTTTCAGCCCGGATGGCACGACGCTAGCCTCCGGCGGCGGCGATGCGACGGTCCGCCTCTGGGACACCGCCCCGCTGGCGCGCCGCCTCCAGGCACATCAGCAATCCCAGGCCATGCGCCCGGAGGCGGAACGAATCGTGGCGCATCTGCTCGAAGAATTGCACGAGCCGAGTCAAGTCGTGCAGGCCCTGCGTGCGGATTCCCAGCTGCGTGATGACCTCCGCCGAGAAGCCTTGAAGGCGGTCCTGCGCCGGTCGCTCACAGAACGTGAGTGAACCGGCCAGTCTCCGCCCCGTCTAACCCATGCGACCAGAGTTTCGCGACCGCGCCCTGCATCTTGCAATGCGATCGTGCAGATTGCACGCCCGTCGCTTCCAAGATCGCGGGCTCCCTTAGTTCCAAGTCACGCCGCCAAAACGGCTTACAGCCCTGTCGACACTAGCGGTATACCGTTTGCAATGCAAGGACGCGAAGCAAGTGCGCGCCGCGATGACCTGAGGTGTAGCTAGCGGTCGCGGTTCAGTGCAACACCACGAGAATGTAACCGATGGACCTCGCGATCTGGCTACCGTGTTTGTTCCTTTTGGGCCTGGCATCCCTTGGCCTGGTGTTCGCTTTTGTTGCCGGTTGTGAGCGGGTGTGAAGGGAGCGGCGATGGTTTTGCTCGTCTTGACTGCTGTGGTCACGCTGTTCTTGTTCCTTTATCTGCTGGCGGCTCTACTACGTCCCGAGTGGTTTTAAATGAGGGGAACGATGCCGTGACCGTCTGGCTCTTGCCCATCTCGATCGTTGGCGTGTCGGTCCTCTTGTCGATCCCGGTCGGTCTTTACCTGGCCTGGCTCGCCGATGGCCGCTATTCGGCCCCGGGCTGGTTGCGCTGGCTCGAACAGCGGCTGGATACCGGACCGCAGAACTGGAAGCAATACGCGCTATCGCTCCTCATGTTCAACACCGTCATGTTTGTCGTGACGTTCGCGCTGCTGGCCGTGCAGCCGTCCGCTCCCGAATCCTTGAACCCCGATGGCAAAAAGATGCTGGCGCCGACCACGATCTTCAATACCGCCATTTCGTTCATGACGAACACGAACTTGCAGCACTACTCCGGTGAGCAGCACCTTTCCTACTTCAGCCAGCTTACCGCCATTCTTTGGAACATGTTCGTCTCGGCCAGTGTCGGCTTTTGCGCCCTGGTGGCCGTCACGCGCGGCTTACGAGGGGACCAGCACATGGGGAATTACTATGTCGATATGTGGCGAGTCATCGTCTATGTGTTCGTGCCGGCTAGCCTGATCATGGGGATGTTGCTGATTCCTGCTGGTGTGCCCATGACCTTGGAAGGCGCTGCGGAGGTGGCAACGCTGGAGTCCGGCGCGATGGGCAGCGACAAGGACCAACCGTTGCCGCAAAAAATTGCCCGCGGCCCGGTGGCAGCCGTGATCCCGATCAAGCACCTCGGCACGAATGGCGGCGGCTTTTTCGGTGCCAATTCGGCTCACCCCTTCGAGAACCCCAACGCCTGGACCAATTTCCTGACCTGTATCAACATCCTTCTCTTCCCGTTTGCACTGGTCATCATGTTCGGCCGCATGCTGAATAATCTGCGGCACGCAACCGTGATTTATGGCGTGATGATGAGTCTCTTCGTCACGATGATCGTCTGGGCGATTTCTTGGGACACTTGTCAGCCCAATCCTGCCTTGACGGACCATCCGCCGCTGACCAATCGAGATGGGCAGCCCTACACGATCGAGGTGGAAAAAGATGGCCATATCAGCCAGGAACCGTTGGCCATCCCGGCCCTGGCAGGCTTGCCGGTCGATCAGGAATTGGGCAATCTCGAGGGCAAGGAGTTGCGGTTCGGCAGATCTGCCGGGGCCACGTTTTCGGCCGTCACGACCGCGGTGACTTGCGGTTCGGTGAATTGCATGCACGACAGCCTCAACCCGCTGGCCGGGCTGACACCGTTCACGGGCATGTGGCTCAACTGCATTTTTGGCGGCAAGGGGGTCGGCCTGGTGAATCTGCTGCTGTATCTGATCGTCGGCGTATTCCTGGCCGGGCTCATGGTGGGACGGACGCCTGAATACCTGGGCAAGAAGGTGGAAGCGCGAGAAATGAAGCTGGCCATGCTGGGGTTGCTGGTCCACCCCATCCTTGTGCTCGGGCCGGCCGGCATCTTCGCGGCTTCTAACTGGGGGACCAAGGCCATGAACAATCCCGGCGCTCATGGATTCTCGGAAGTGCTCTACGAGTTCAGCTCGGCTTCGGCCAATAACGGTTCGGGATTCGAGGGACTGGGGGATACCTGGGGTTTCAATGATTCCAAGACCAATAACTCCCCGCCTGCGGAGTACAGTCCTCACTGGGATATCGCGACCGGTCTGGTCATGCTCTTCGGCCGCTTTCTGCCCATCATCGCCCCGCTTGCCCTGGCGGGCGGTTTGGCGGCCAAGAAACCGACGCCCTTCACTGTGGGTACGATGCGGACAGATACGTTTACCTTCGCCTTTGTGCTGTTTGGCACAATCCTTCTCGTGGGAGCATTGCTGTTTCTCCCTGCGGCCGTGCTCGGACCGGTTGCAGAGCATCTTGGCCCGATCCCCTTTGGGGGCTAATTGAACATGTCTACCGTGCTGACTTCCCCGCCTTCCTCGGGCGGGTACTCTGTGGAAGAAGCCAAGCAGGCGCGCCGGGTGAGCCGGCGGCAAGGGCTCTTCGCTCCCGACTTGCTCCAGGCGGCCTTGAAGCAGTCTTTCTTCATGCTGCGGCCGGATATTCAATGGAAGAATCCGGTGATGTTCGTGGTGGAGGTAGGGACCGCCCTGTCCATCCTGTTCACGATTGCCGCCCTGCTCGGACAAGGTGGCAGGACCACCGTTACCTACCTCGTGGCCCTCGACATTTGGCTCCTGCTGACTGTCCTCTTTGCTAACTTTGCTTCGGCCTTGGCGGAAGCCCGAGGCAAGGCCCAGGCCGATGCGCTACGGAAAACTCGCCAGGAAACACCTGCATTCCGCTTACGAAACAACGGCCAGGTGGAAGAAACCATCTCCACTTCCCTTCAGGCAGGGGACCGGGTCGTGGTCGAAGCGGGCCAGATCATTCCCGGCGATGGGGAGATCATGGAAGGCGTTGCATCGGTGGACGAATCGGCCATCACCGGCGAGTCAGCGCCCGTGATTCGTGAAGCGGGGGGGGATCGGTCCGGCGTGACCGGCGGTACTCGTGTGCTCTCCGACCGCATTGTGATCAAGATCACGGCTGGTGCGGGCAAGTCATTTCTGGACCGCATGATCGCCCTGGTCGAAGGGGCTATCCGCCAGCGCACGCCGAACGAAATTGCCCTCTCCTTGGTCCTGTCCGCCTTCACGCTGATCTTTCTGATTGTTACGGCCGCGCTCTGGCCCATGGCGCAGAATGCCGAGCAGTATATGGCCGACTTCTTGGGCACCACTGGAACGGTGCGCAGCCTGGGCACCGATGTCCCGACACTGGTTGCCCTGCTGGTATGCCTGATTCCCACGACGATTGGCGCTTTGTTAGCGGCTATTGGCATTGCCGGGATGGACCGGGCCCTGCGAGCCAACCTGTTGGCCAAGAGCGGCAAGGCGGTCGAAGTGGCTGGCGATGTCGATACCTTGCTACTCGATAAGACCGGAACCATCACCCTCGGCAACCGGCGGGCCACCCAGTTTCTGCCCATGGGGGAGTACACGGCAGAGCAATTGGGCCGGCTGGCAGCCCTGGCCTCGGTCGCGGATCTGACCCCGGAAGGCAAGAGCATCGTCGAGCTGTGTCAGCGGCTTCCCAATGGTCGAGCTTCCGGAGGCTACTCCGCCTCACCGGTGCGCCTCGACCTGAGTGCCCCGGCCGGGTCGCGGTTCGTGGAGTTCACGGCTCAGACGCGCATGAGCGGTCTGGACTTGCCCGACGGCAAGCAGGTTCGTAAGGGAGCCGCCGACGCCGTAATCCGCCACATTCAACAGCAAGGGGGCAACCTCCCGGACCGTCTCCAGGCGCAAGTCGATGCCGTGGCGTCCCAGGGGGCGACGCCGCTCTTGGTTTGCGAAGCGAATCGGATCGCGGGACTGGTCGTTTTGGAGGACATCCTCAAGCCGGGCATCCACGAACGATTTGAGCGTTTGCGGCGGATGGGATTGCGAACGGTCATGGTCACGGGCGACAACCCGCTGACGGCCAAGGCGATTGCCGAGCAGGCGGGGGTCGACGACTTCATTGCCCAGGCCACGCCGGAAGCGAAGCTGGCCTACATTCGCAAGGAACAGGCGGCGGGCAAGCTAGTGGCCATGATGGGCGACGGCACCAACGATGCGCCCGCCTTGGCCCAGGCCGACGTCGGCGTAGCCATGAATTCCGGCACGCAGGCGGCCAAGGAAGCGGGCAACATGGTCGATCTCGATAGTGATCCCACGAAGCTCATCGAGGTTGTGGAGATCGGTAAACAGCTGCTGATGACGCGCGGCTCGTTGACTACGTTTTCGATTGCCAACGACCTGGCGAAATACTTCGCCATCGTGCCGGCCCTGTTCGCGGCCACTCTTCCTTGGCTCAAAGCGTTTGATATCATGCGGCTGCACTCGGCCACGTCGGCTATTCTGTCGGCCGTGATCTTCAACGCGATCATCATCCCGCTGCTGATTCCGATTGCGCTGCGCGGCGTGAAGTATCGGCCGGTCGGTGCGGATGCCTTGCTGCGGCGGAATCTGCTCGTATGGGGCCTGGGCGGAGTCATTGTGCCGTTTGTTGGCATCAAACTCATTGATTTAATCCTGGTGGCTCTCAATCTGGTGACCTAGTTTTTCGCCGGTTTACGTTTCGCGTTCGCAGAATTCGAGCGCGGAACGCAGGCGGTAACGGTGCAATCATGTTTCCCCATCTCCGTGCCAACCTGTGGCTCCTCTGCACTACCTTGGTGCTCTGCTGCGTGGTCTACCCGCTGATCCTTTGGGCGTTCGGCCAGACATTTTTCCCAGAGCAGGCGGAAGGAAGCCTGGTCCGGAATGCGGACGGCAAGCTGATCGGATCGCGCCTGATCGCGCAGCCGTTCAGTAAGGACGAGTATTTCCAGCCGCGGCCTTCGGCGGCGTCCTATAAAGCGGACGCTTCCGGGGCTTCCAATTGGGGCGCGTCCAATGCCTTGCTCCGGGACCGCGTGGCGAGACAGCTTGGCCCCATGTTGAAATATCGGAGCGGCCCGCACCAGGCACAGCCGGTGGCCGCGGATGTGGAGGCGTGGTTCAAAACCAAGCCCAACATCGTAGCCGAGTGGGCCGAAGCTCACGAGAGCGCCGCCAAGGCCTGGGTGAACGCAGACGACAAGCACAAGGATGCCGTCACGCAATGGCAAAATTCGCATCCCGCCGAGGTCGCAAAATGGAAGGAAGCCAATCCCGATTCCGTCGATTCCGGCCCTGCGGATTTGGCCAAGGCATTTTTCACGAACAACGCCCCGGCTTTCCACGCATCCTGGCCCAAGCTTGTCGAGGACTCCAATTGGAGCATCGCGGCGGTCTATTTCGACATGTGGCTCCAGGAGCATCAGGACCAAGCTCAGCACCTGGAGCATGTCCCCGCGGATATGGTGATGGCTTCCGGTTCCGGGCTGGACCCGCATATCACCCTGCAAAACGCCCTGTTCCAGCTCGACCGTGTTGCACAGAAGTGGGCGGAAACGGCCAAGCGGGACGAGGCATCGGTCCACCGCGAGATCGAAACGCTCGTGCGGGAGAAGACCGAGGCGCCGTTCGGAGGCCTGGTGGGCGTGGAACTGGTGAATGTGCTCGAATTGAATTTGGCGCTGCGGAATCGCTTCGGACCGGCCGGGGGGCTAACCAAGTAAGCGGTGGTCCGGTGCAACCGGATTGCCGGGCGGGGGCCGGAGGACAGCCGGCTACCCCGCCCCTCTTCGCATTGCTGCGGTTCCGTCCCGCCCGTGCGGATTTTTCTCGCTCGCCCCTCATTGCCTATCTCAAGGCTGCACAAGGTGAGGGGTTGAGCGAGGCTAATCCTCCAGCAGCCGGAGCCGGACCCGATCGAGGGCCAGCTTCGCCGTCCGGCTCTGCACTTCTGCCCGAGTCCCGACCCAGCTGAAACTTTGCACCGAAGCGTTGCCCTCCCAGGCCAGGCCAACGTAGACGAGTCCGACCGGCTTATCGGGAGCTCCCCCGCCCGGACCAGCAATGCCGACCGTGCTGACGGCCAGGTCTGTTCGAAAGCGTGTCCGGCAAGCAATCGCCATCGCCTCGGCGACGGCGGCGCTGACTCCGCCGTGTTCGTCGATCAGATTCTGGGACACTGTCAATATCTCGGTCTTGAGCCGATTATCATAAGCCACGAGTCCGCCTCGGAACCAGCTGCTCGCACCGGGCACTTGCCCCAGCCGCTGGGCCACCATGCCGGCCGTTACGCCCTCAGCAGTGGCAAGCGATCGCCGCTTCTGGCCCAGCAGCCGGATAACGCTGTCCTGTAGCTCTTCATCTTCCACGCCAAAGATGAGATTGCCAAGCCGTTCGCGGATGGTCTGCTCCACGGGCGCGATTTGCGCCTCTGCTTCGGCCACGTTGGCGGCCCTGGCGAGAATCCGCAAGGAGATTGTGGCATCGCTGACGGTGATGCCAACTTCCGGTACGTGGCCTCGGCGCGTCAAATCGAGCAGCTTTTGCTCCACGGCCGATTCGCCGCGGCCGAAGCAATTAATCTTTCGCTGGACAAGGACACCACCTCCCAAGCCCAGGGTAGAAAGTCTTGGCTGGACCTGCGTTCGGAACATGGCGTACATTTCCGAGGGGACGCCCGGCATGGCCACCACGACACAGTTGCCAACGGACAGCCAGATACCGGGAGCGGTGCCATGCGCGTTCGGGATCGGCTCGGCCCCGGCTGGAAACAAGGCTTGCACACGGTTGCGTTCGGGCATCGTTCGGCCCCGGCTGGCGAACATTCGTTGGATCCGCTCGAAGGACTCAGGATGAAAGACGAGCTCCACGCCGGCGACGCCCGCCAGGACTTCGCGGGTCAAATCGTCTTGCGTTGGCCCCAGTCCGCCGGTAGCGATGACCAGACGGGCACGCTGCGTGGCGATGCGGAAGGCGGCTACGTTATCGTCGAGATCGTCGGCAATCGTGGTGTGCCAGCCGACCGGAATGCCAATTTGGGCCAAGTGCTGGCTTAGCCATTGGCTATTGGTATCGAGGTTTTGCCCGCTGGTCAGCTCACTGCCGACGGAAATGATTTCCGCTTTCATGAGATCGCTCATCGACCACGGAAACGAAGAAGCAACGGTCTTATGATATGTTTTTGCGCGGCCGAGTTCCTGACCTCCTTGTTTCGCTCCGCGTTCTTCGTGTCGATCGGGCCTCCGGGGCGCTTCCCTTGTGGTTAAAGCGGCAGTTCGATCCGGAAGCAGGCTCCGGGCTTACCGGGGACAGTGCACAGCATTAACCGACCGCCCAGCAAGCGTGTCCAGCGTTGCGCTAACGCCAAGCCAAGGCCGACGCCACCCACGGTCAGGCCGTGGCCGTTCCCGCGGCGGAATGGGCGAAAGATGGCGCGGCGGTCATGGACCGGCACCCCCGGTCCATGGTCTTCCACTTCGATCCGCAATGAACCCCGTCCTCCGACCGAAGCGCGCAGCCAGATGCGGCGGTCAGCTGCATCCCGGCTGTATTTGCAGGCATTATCGATTAAATTGCCCAGGATTTGTTGAATCAATTGGCTATCCGTTAGCAGGCGGATGTCGTGGCCGAGGCCGCTTTCCAGCACCAATTCCTTTCCCGTGCTTTGGCAACGTCCGCACCATGTGGAGTACACTTGTTCCAGCAGGTCGGCGAGAACCAACTCGGTCTTGGCCAATTGTGGCCGCTGGTTTTCAAGCCGCGAAAAGTCAAGGACATTGCCGACCAGGCGATTGAGACGATCCGTTTCCGCATGGAGCGTATCCAGGTATTGGGCCTTCTGCTCTTCATCTCGGACCATGCCGCCGGTCAGCATATCCAGGTAGAGTCGCAGGGTGGTCAAAGGCGTACGCAGCTCATGGGTAACGGTGGACACGAAGCGGATGCGGCGCTCGGATAGATCAAGGAGCGACCAGCCGCACAGCCCGGCGGTGCCGAGCCCGATCAAGGTTGCGATCCATGCCAGAGCCAACCCCGATCGCAACGGGGTCCAGCCGAGCGCTGCCCCTTCGCCGGCCACGGGGCCGGGGTCGAGCTGCAATGGGAGAACCGTCATGGTGCGTTCAGAGTTGGCCAGGATTTCGCCCCGGACCGGCCGCACTTGGGCCTGGGGGAATTGGCCCTTGACCTCCGCAGCCAAGAGCGACTGGAGCCGCGGCCAATCCAGGATGATTCCCTGACATCCCTCTTCGGTTCCATAGGTGACGTGGCGAACAAAAAGAAGTCTTTCGCTATTCGCTTTGGTGGTCAGCCATAGCGGAATCATGGGGCCCAGCGCGACCGGAACTTCCTGGGAGATGACTTCCCGTCCCTTCGCTGGAGCAAACCAGTTCTCACCGTTGAAGCGATTGCTTTCCACAATCGTGTTCAATTCGTTCTGCGGTTTGCCGATTTTCGCCTGATTCGGGAGTGCTTGCCGGCTAAAGCGAGTCATGAACTCGGGATCGAGCTTTTGTTGCTGCATCTGGCCGGTTTGGGAAGGGGACGCGCTATTCATGAGGTTGTAGGTCTGCAGGAGGGAGCCAGTCGAGGGAATGAGCGTGACATCTTCCAGCGTCGGCCGGTCCGCCTGACGGCGCAGAAGCGCGGCCAGTCCCTGAAATTCGAGCTCCTGGCTCAGCTCGGCAAGTAGCTCCCTCCGCCGCGGGCGGGCATTGGCAAAGAATGTCGGATCCTTGATCGCACGGAGCCGTTCGAGAAGAGTCGGCGAAAGCACTTGCGGCGAACGCCACCCCGATTGTTGATCCACCTGGAAATGCAGGAGCATCCAATCCGGCAACTCGGCGTTCAGGAGGGGAGACAATTCGACCACGCTCCCGGGCGGCCAGGGCGCGCCGTTGTTCTGAAGCGCGAGGGGAGG
>DATGIQ010000402.1:0-3140 GCA_035295665.1 Gemmataceae bacterium
GATTCACACAGATGAAGCCAAAAGTTTGCATAGCGTATCTGTGTGAATTCGTGTTCATCTGTGGCTATTGTCTTCTACCCAAATTGACAATTTGCGCGGCAGGCAAAGCAACCGACGGTTAGTAGGTAGTCGAACTAAACCGCTCCGCGGAAGTCGATAGCGCGCGGGAGCGCCGCGCGAAGAGCCGAGACGGCGTCGCATTCCGCGAGCCACTGCGCCCGCTGTCGACGGCACTGTGCCGCTCCGGCCAGGTTGCCTGAAGGCCGGATGTGCCGGTCGTAGCGATTATTCGGTCTGGCGCGCTCCCTGGTGCGCCCCTCATGATGGAAACAGATCGTGGTCTGTCCCTGTTTCCTCCTGCCGATGGTGCCCCATGACTCCTTTGCGAAAACGCCTGATCCAAGACATGCAATTGCGGAACCTGGCCCCCGAAACCATCCGGGGCTACGTGTACTACGTCGCGCGGTTCGCCAAGTACTTCGGACGCTCCCCCGAACAACTCACCCCGGAACACGCCCGTCAGTACCAGCTTCATCTGCTCGAGAGAAAAGTGAGCTGGAGCACCTTCAACCAGTCGGTTTGCGCCCTACGGTTCTTCTTTGGGACCACGCTGGGCCGCAAGGACTATGTGAAGCGGCTGCCCTTTGGGAAGAAACCGAAGCGGGTTCCCGTCGTCCTCAGCCGCGAGGAGGTCCTGAAATTCCTGCAATGCATCCTGTCCCGCAAGCAGCGGATGCTCTTGACCACGATGTACGCCACCGGCATGCGGGTGGGGGAGGCGGTGGAACTGCGTGTGAGCGACATCGACAGCCGGCGGATGACCATCCTGGTCTCCCGCGGCAAGGGGAACAAGCAGCGACTGGTGCCGCTGTCGCCCAAGCTCCTCACGGAACTCCGGCTATTCTGGCAGACGCATCGCAACCCGGTGTGGCTGTTCCCGAGCCGCGACCCGGCCAGTCATCTGAGGATCGCGTCCGTGGAGCGGATGTGCGCGCGGGCACGCGCCCGAGGCGGCCTGAAACGCCGCTTCAACACGCACGCCCTGCGGCACACGTTCGCCACGGAGTTGCTCGAAGCGGGGGTCGATCTGTTCTCGATTCAGAAGATCCTGGGACACCGGTCGCTGAGTACGACGGCGCATTACACGCATGTGCGGCGCAGCCATCTGCAGGAAGCCTGCCGGTCCTTGGACCTGTTGCCCCTGGAACAACTGCGTCAGGGACCGGCCCCCACCCCACCCCGAAAGCCAGGCCGGCGCACGAAGTCGGAGAAATCATCCGCCGCTACGGAGTCGAGTTCCTCGCCACCCGCGGATCCCGCCTGAACGTGCAGCAACGGAAAGTCCTGGCGGCGCTGGCCGCCTGTCGCACGGCGGCGATGGGCGGCCACCTGCAGCGCTGCACCACCTGCGGCACCCAGACACCTCTTTATAACTCTTGTGGCAATCGGCATTGTCCCAAGTGCCAGGCCGCCGACCGGGCCGCCTGGCTCGAAGGCCGCCGCCGGGAACTGCTCCCCGTCGAGTACTTCCACGTGGTCTTTACTGTGCCGCACGAACTGGGGCCGCTGGCCGCCGCGCATCCGGCCCTGTTCTACAAGCTGCTGTTTCGCGCCGTGCGGGAGACGTTGCTGCAAGTCGCTGCCACGCCCCGTCACCTGGGAGCGCAGATCGGCGGCCTGATGGTCTTGCACACCTGGGGCCAGGCCCTGGAACTGCATCCCCACGTGCACGTGATCGTGCCGGGGGGCGGCCTGTCTCCTGACGGCCAGCGCTGGGTCTCCTGTAAACCCGGCTTCTTTCTGCCGGTCCGAGTGCTCAGTCGGCTGTTGCGCGGCAAGCTCCTGGCCTTCCTGAAACAGGCGTACGACCGCGAAGAACTGTCGTGGACCGGAGGCCTGGCTCCGCTGGCCGACCCCCAGCAGTTCGCGCGGTTCCTCTCGCCGCTGTATCAGAAAGAGTGGGCTGTGTACGCCAAACCACCACACCACGGACCGGAACAGGCGTTGAAGTATCTGGCCCGGTACACGTATCGCGTCGCGATCAGCAACGAGCGGATCGAGTCGGTGGAAGATGGTCTGGTCACCTTCCGCTACAAGGACTACGCCCACGGCCATCGCCTGCGACGGATGACACTCCCGGCTCAGGAGTTCCTGCGGCGGTTTATGCAGCACGTGCTGCCGCGCGGGTTCGTCCGCATCCGCAGCTTCGGTCTGTTGGCACACCGCGGGCGTGAAGAGCAGTTAGCGCGTTGCCGCCAGTTACTGCACGTCGCCGAATCGGAGGGCCCGCTGGGCCAGGGGGAGCAGCTTGTCAGCTCGGCTGCCGAAGTGGAGATCACACGCTGCCCATTCTGCGGTCAAGGGACACTCCAGCTTGTCGCCCGGGCTCCGCGGCCGCGTGTGTCAGAACTCGTTGCCAGCACCTACCAGCACCTGATCTTCGACACCTCGTGAGCCCCCATGACTGGTAACCACGCTGGTCCTGTGGCTTCTGTTCTCGCCCCCTCCCGGGCGTGTCCCGGCCGCCGCGCGCCATCTCGCGTCCGCTGCGCCCAGATCATCGTTACGACCGGCGTCTCTGGAATCTGGCGGGCAGGGCATTCCAGCCATGACCGAAGGAAGGGGTTCCGGTGAACCTGAACTCCGTACGCAAAACTCACTCTGACTCGATTCCGCTTCCGATCCAAGCGCCATAGCCGCGTCCGCTCCGCGGTTCAGTTCAACTAGATTCTATCCCGTCCGCTCCCGGCCACCCGCCATCGCAAACGACTGTCCATCTCGGGAGCAGACGGGATAGAATCGTTTACGTCACAGCGCAGGTTCGCCATTCCCTCCCGCGCCTTTCTGCGGGTAAAATGCGGGCATCGGCGGCCACGGTAGGCTGCTGGTCCTTTCAGGAGATCAGGGATGAAGAGCCGGAACGAGCGTTTCGCGGCATGGACGGCAATCGTGATGCTCGTGTCGCCGATCCTCTACGTTCTGAGTAGTGGGCCAATGGCAGCTCTGGCATGGCGGGTTCATACGACCCTTACACCAGATCCAACGCTCGGGCCATCCGCCGTGCTGGCGACGAGTGCAAGGGACACTGGCGAGTGGTGGCCAAGGGTTTATGCGCCCTTGGTCTGGGCCTCGGAGCGCCC
>DATGIQ010000403.1:0-3070 GCA_035295665.1 Gemmataceae bacterium
GAAGTGATACGAGAAGTGGCAGAAATGCGGAAAGTCGGCCGGTGAACTCTCGCCGCCAAGCAGATCCCTCACCGGCCTAGCAGCGCCTGAGCGCTCGGTCTGCGCGCTCACGGCATTGCCGGTCCCCCTAATACCGCAGACTAACTCCAACGAAGGAGAATTTCTCATGTGGTCTCTATTCCGACACCAAGCACGTCAGACGAAACTCGCCCCTCGGAAGCGCCGCTCGGTTCGTCCGCGCCTAGAGGCGTTGGAGGATCGCTGCGTCCCCAGCGGCGCCGGGAGTCTCGACCCGACCTTCGGCAATGGTGCCGGCTACGTCACCACCCGACTAGCCCCTACACCGATGGGGCGCACAGCGTCTTGATCCAACCCAACGGCGAGATTATTGCGCTTGGAGGCGCGCAAACCTCTTCGGCGGGGGCGTATGAATTCGCCGCAGAGCGCTACAACCCGGATGGCAGCCTGGATACGTCGTTCGGCTCAGGCGGCGTCGCCGTGGCAAGCTTCGGTCCGGGCACCGCTCGTGGTCCTAGTTCAGCCCTGTACCCTCAGGCAGGGACCGCCAATGACGGCAAAATCGTCCAGGAAGGATATTACATTCCCCAAGGTGGTGGCGTTCAATCTCAAATCCTGGCGCGCTACAACACTAACGGTACCCTCGACTCTACGTTTGGCACGGGAGGGGAGGTGATGACCACCTTCCCAGGAGTCAGTAATGTCCAATATGGGTGGGGGGTAGTTGTGACCAGCAGGGGCCAGATTGTCGCGCTTAGTGCTGATGGTTCAGGGCATTTCGAGTTGGCGCGCTACAACACGGACGGCAGCCTGGACACCACCTTCGGCCAGGGGGGTTACGTCATTACGACGGTCCCGGGAGGCACGCAGTCTCCGGGGAATTGCACCCTGCTTCAACAGCCGGACGGCACACTAATCGTGACGGCGTGTACCGGCGCTAATGGATCGGGAGGCACCTGGGACATTTACGGGTTCAACGCCAACGGCACACTAAACACCTCATTCGGCAACCAGGGCATCGTGACCACGACAGCTCCTGGAGGACCGGATGTCGCAGCCCTCTACTTCAACGCGGGGCCGACCAATGACGGTCAGGTCGTTGTCATGGGGGGATCGGACTCCGGGACGAAGGAATTGGTCCGTTACAACGCCAACGGCAGCCTCGACACCACGTTCGGAACCGGCGGTCTCGCGCAAACGCCCTTCAGCTTCCTTCCGGTTCAGGCCGCCGTCGATGCGAGCGGCCGTTTCGTTGCCGTAGGCTCTACCACAACGAACGACTTGGCCCGATTCATCGTGAACGGCACTCCAGACACGACCTTCGGCAACGGCGGCCTGGTCACCACGACTTTTGGTAACTCGTCTCAAGGACTTGGGGTAGCCATTTACCCCAACGCCGGCACGGCCAATGACGGTGACATCGTCGTCGTAGGCAGTAGCAGCAACGGCGCGAAGAACAACGTCCTGGTGGCCCGCTACCTCGCACAGGCCACTAGCCCCTACTTCCAAATCACCGGCACTTCCAGCGTCACGGCGGGCACAGCCGGCACGTACACCATGTCCGTCTTCAACCCCGACGGCAGCGCCGACACCAGCTACAGCGGCACCGTTCACATAACCAGCAGCGATTCCAAGGCCGTGCTGCCGGCCAACTTCACGATCAACGGCGACACCGCCACTTTCAGCGCCACCCTCTACACGGCCGGCGCTCAGTCCCTTACCGCGACGGATACCGTGACATCCGGCATCAACGGCAGCGACGCGAGCATAACCATCACCCCTGCGGCGGCGGCCAGCCTGAGCATCACCGGGTTGCCTTCGAGCGTGAAGGTCGGGACCGCCTCTACCTTCACGGTCACGGCCCTGGATGCCTATGGCAACACCGCTAGCAGCTATCTGGGTACAGTCCACTTCTCCAGCAGCGATAGCAAGGCCAAGCTACCCCGCAATTACACCTTCACGGCCGGCGACAACGGTTCGCACACTTTCACCAACGGCGTGACCTTCGAGACGCTCGGCACGCAAACGCTGACCGCCACCGATACGGCGACCAGCACGATCAAAGGCACGGCCACGGTGCAGGTCGTCAAAAGTCTGACTGTGCAGCCGTTAACCGCATCAAGCCCACGTGTCGGTACTGCCAATGCAGGCCCGACCCAGCCCATTTCGGCAAACCTGATTTTGCCTCTGCCTGCTGGAACTGGGACGACAACATCGACGGACGCCGCCTCTTCGGAGTCGTCCTCCGCCGCCCTGTGGCAGCAGGCCGATGCTCTGGCGTTGCAGCGTCTGGATGCGTGGCTGAGCATGGAAGCCGGTGCGATGGGCGTGACGAAGGACACTCTGATGCGCGATTTTTTTTTCACCAACCTGTCCGCTTCCAATAGTAACTAACTGTCGAGCCAGCGTGTGAACGCCTCGGTCGATCCGAGCCGAGGCGTTCACACGCTCCGCGATATCTCCCCGATCCGCAAGGGCATGATGTACATGGCCAACCGTTCGCCATCTCTGGCGATGTGGCGATGAAAAACCGTGCCAGTACGTGCCAGCTGTCGCCACCTGGCACGAATTGGCGCCGGATCACCAAGAGTGGTGGCAGCCTGGCAAAGTGACGGAAGAGCTACAATTGCAAGCGAGCGCGGGCGCCGGTGGGTCTCCGGTTCTTGATCGCTGAGGAAAGAAGTATGATGAGACATCGCCGCCTACGTCCGAGGAATCTCCACGGACCCCAGATGAGCCACTTGAGATCTTTATGGATGCGTATTGTCCTTCTCTCGATCCCGCAACCATCTTGTACGAAGACAACCATTGCCTGGCAGTGGTCAAGCCGGCGCCGTTGTTGACGCAGGGGGTGCCGCCCGGCATTCCCACTCTGGAAGCGATGGTCAAGGCGTATCTGAAAGAACGCTATCATAAGCCAGGCAACGTTTATCTTGGCATCCCGCATCGGCTGGATCGGCCGGTCTCCGGCGTGGTCGTCTTCGCGCGAAACACCAAGGCAGCGCGGCGGTTGGCCGAGCAGTTTCAGAATCGGCAAGTGCGCAAAGTGTAC
>DATGIQ010000404.1:0-33574 GCA_035295665.1 Gemmataceae bacterium
GCCTGGCGCTCTCGATGTTGCAGCAGGACACTTCCTGCAAAGATAGCCTACGCGGCAAGCGCCTCCGCGCCGGTTGGGATGAGGAGCGTCTGCTGAAGATCCTCACCGGTTTTTCCAGCAATTAAAATGCGATTGCCCTGGCAGGCGACCGGATCGTATGTCTCCGCGGTTATAGTGCCGAATTGCTTAACAAAGTTCGGAGAACGCAGGGCGGCGTTGATAATCTCCGCGAGCAACCATGCGCCGCCGCGCCGACGGTGCCGCCAAAAGTGTTCTTCTCTTAGCCATCCCATCTGGCCGAGTGGTTCGGCTTGTGAACGCGGTCCCAGGGGAACGATTAAGCTGTCTAGATTCACATCGCCGAGCACAAAGATTCTGACTGTGTCGGCCGGATTCTTGAGATTGCGAGGCCCACGGGGCATAGTTGCGCCCTCTTGCCGAGTCCAGTGGTGGCAATCCTGATTGTGATGGAAGTTAAACGCGGTGAGAGGGGTTGTCAAGCAGAATCAACGACAGAGGCTGGCTGCGGGTTTCGGAGGGTTGGTAGGTAAAAAAGCAAGGGTTTCTGCGGTGTGCAGAGCTAAGGCGTCCCGGCCGTGGTGCACGTTTGCCCCCCGAACCGGCCGCCGCCGCCCATCGCCCCACTTTTTTCCGCGGGGGACCCGAGCCATGGTCATGGATGACATGGCTCGGGAAGACGGAAAAAAGTGAAAGGCAGCACCTGCTCAGGAGCTGATTTGGGGCATCTTGACGCGATGAGGCCTCGTGAATCGTATTTGGTAGGCCGCAGAAGCCGAGAGAATGTGGTGGGCTTTGAGGTAGCCGGGCACGGCGTTTTGCTTCTCCAGGACTGCTTCCGGCCGATTTTGGAGCAATTCCGGCGCGGGAGTCGGGATGCGTCGGCAGGATGCGCTGGGATGCCTTGTCGATGCTCAGTAGGCAGGCGTCGGAACGGAGGAACCGTTCCATTCTACCTATGCAGTGCATAGGGGAGACGCCTGTAGCCAAGAATGCTTGAGTGCTGTACCAGAAAAGACGTGAGTCTCCTGCTGGAAACTGTCCGGAGTGGCACTGGTTTGGCTCCTCGTGGCGAAGGGGCGCGAGCCTTTCCCGAAGCGATGGGCTTCGGCCAGGCAAGCCGCCGTCCGCCAGTTCCGGCGGTCGCTTGAAAATCTGGGGATAATGCAGCCGAGCGCCGGTATCAACCAGCCCTCGGATACCATGTGTCGAGTGGGCGTGCCATTGGGCAGGCCATTGCGGGGGCATCTAGGGTTGGGGAGAAAGCCTACAGCGGCAAAAAAGCCGGTTGACATGATCGCAGAAACGAGCGCTACTTTCCTCATGATGCGAGGGGAAAACATGAAATCAATGCGTCGGGAGGATCGTCTTGCGCTTGAGGAGGGAGACAGGGAGTAGCTTATGTGCCGGATGGTGCACCTGGACAGGGCGTATTGGAATCGGCGGAAGCGCCATGATTTTCGCCTCGGCCTGGCGATCTGTATCCCCATCTACGGATATGTCATCTGCAAGCTGGTGGGGGTGTAGCCTTCGGGTCGGGCAGGCGATGACACCCGCTGGTGGCATACAGGAGGCTCATGACACGACAAAGATTCGCAAGCCGTGGGCTTTGGCAACGTCGATCATATGCTTGGTCCCTGGACTTTTGCCGTCCCAGATGGCGATGAGCGCATCGGCGTTCTCGGCCATCTGGACGTTTCGCCGGTAGCCGGCACTGCGGCCCCATTTGCCCCAGTGGGCCGGGAACGCGTCGAGCGGCAGGCGGTTTTCTTCGGCGTAGCGGATGGCCAGCGTATCGACGCCCCGAGCCATGCCGGAGAGGACGCGGGTGATTGGGAACCCGGACCGCTGCACGGCGTCGCACACGGTGCCGAAATCGGTGATGCCGCGTGAACCGGCGATGATGACTCTCATACCACGAGCTTTCCGAAGAGGTCAGCGGCTTCGAAGCCGAAGAGCTGCTCGCCGTCGTAGCCGACGGGGATGCCGTCGTCATCGAAGCGAAGCGGCGTGGTCTGAACCAGGTCGCGGACTTCATCCAAGTCCCAGGCGAAATCGTCGAGGAATTCAGGCAGCGGAATGTCGAAAGAGTGAGTCATCTGTTTTCTCCTTTGCTTTTTAAGACCGCGACCATCGCGGCCTTTTCGAGGTTGCCCAAAAACCCGGCAGACGCTTTTGGAACTACCAAGCGGAAAAGCCGAAGGTTCACGCTTTAGAAATCCAAGATTTAAGGGTGTGAAAGCGGTCTTTTCTGCTTGCCAAAAGCGGCGACGGGTTTAAGCAACCTTTCAATCGAAAAGCCGCGTGGGCGGAAAAAGGCGGGAAAGGAGAAAACATTCCGCGAACGCACGGCAAGGAAGCGTTGGAATTCGAGCGGCAAGCGGGGGGGAAAGGATTTAGGTCCGGAGCTGGTCGATGCGGCGCTCGATAACGGCAATCACATCGGCGGCGGAACCGGCAGGGTCGGCGGTGAGGTCGACAAGCAGCGACTGAAGGGCGGCGATGGTGACCTTGGCACGGTAGGAAAGCCGGGGCGGCACCGGATACGCCGCAGCATCGCCGGCGTGGGGAACTTCGCAGACGAGGAAGCCGCAAGCGTCGTCACGGCGGCCGGTGAGGATTTGCAAAGCCCCGTTCGGCTGGCGGAGGATGCTCCACACCGCTTCGTGCGGCACGGAAGCTCCGGTCGCCAGGACGCGGAAGAAACGCAGGCCGTATTCGTCGAGAGCGTAGGCGGCCAATCCCTTCTCATGGGCATGAACGCGAACGGGCCGGTAGCGTCTGGCGAATATGCCCGGCAACTCGAAATGACGGAAGTCGCGCTGAGCGTGGCGATTACGGTTGGTGCTAATCATCAGCCTGCTCGTGACGTTCGAGCTGGTCTTGGAGGGCAGTAACCACCTGCTGAAAGACTTCCTCCTTTTCGAGGATTTGCGCTGCGGCCAGCAGTTGAAAGCCATCGCGGAATGAGCCATAGGATTCCATCGCCTCGCCGAGGTAATAAACGCGGCTGTTGGAGCTATGGAGCCATGCAGTCAGGTCAGCAGTGTAGATGTCCGGCTCCAGGCTGCACCGGGCGTCGTCCGCGTCGTCATGGTTTGCGAGAGCATCGACGGCTTGCTCGATGAAGCTGTATCGCCAGTCGTCGGGGAGCAATCGTGCGTCATCGTGGGCTTCGCGGCACACGGTGGTCATCCACTGCGGTGCGTCGGCTTTGAGTTTGCTGAACGTTTCGCCGGTGGCGGGACGCGTGCCGGTCTCAAAGGCGGCAGACATTTGCTCGGCGAGTGTCTGAAGTGTGGGCGTCATAGATGCGATTCCTTTCATTTGAGGCTGGTCAATGTTCGTATTCGTCATCGTAGAGCGTGACGTAATCCGGTGCGTCTTGTCGTTCGTAGATGATGAGCGTCTGCTCGCCGTCAACCGATAAGGCATTCTCCAAATGGCGACGAAGATAATGCACGATGTTGGTGAATAAATCGGGAGCAATCAGCTCATCGTTGTTGTTGAGCGTGGCGAGGAGTTGGAAGTCGCCGTCATCGCGATGAAAGCCGATAGCGGCGGTGGTGAAGTGGGTGTGCTGTTTCATAGGTTGTCCTTCTGTGATTGCGTTTGTCAGTAATCCGACGGCATCAAGACTGTCGTAACGGAGCGGTCGGCCTCGGTTATGAGCCAAAATCTTCGCTCGCCGGTGCCGTAGGCGGAAAGCAGGCGGAAGCCGTGCTGGAGCGAATACTCGTTTTCGCAAGCATCCTCCGCGCAGATATCGCCCCAATCGCCTGCGGCATGGCGTCGCAGAGCGTCGTTGACGGCGATGGTGTCGAGATGCTGGGCGGCGTTGGCGGTGATGACAACCTGCCCGAGCGGGAATTTGGATTCAGAGGTATTGGTCATAAGCTCATTCCTCTTATGAATGAAATCAAGTGAATAAATAAAATGTGTCTGTCCACGGCTTCAAAAGCCGTGTTGTGAAGGATTCATGGACCCTCGGCCAGGGCTGGGGACAGAGTTTTCAAACGACGGCCTATCACACTCTTATGCGCGGGTTGGATACCGCATGACCGTTTTTCGTTTTGGCCTTCCGTAGCCTTTCGTCGGGCATCGGCTATGTTGCGTGTAGGCAACAGACCGGCACTGAAGGAATCGACGCGGATTGCCTGATAGAACTCTGCCCCCAGCGTTGGCCGAAGCAGGTGTATCGCCGCTGATCTACGGAGTCTGGGGCGCATATCTTGAACCTGAAATGGCTACCATCCGTGCGATTGCCCACATGAAACAAGCAATCTCGCGAGCGACGGCGGTAACTACGATATTGTGGTGTTTGCGACGGCCAGCCATCGACCGGAAACGCTGACAGAGTCTAACCTGGCCTTTCCAAGCGGTATCAAGAATCTCTTTGGGAAGCCCGCTTTGCCGGAATCCCAGGTATCTCCCAACGCGAGCGGGAAGCCGGTAAGACCACGCGGCTTCAATCAACACACGCCGTGCGTGCTTACTGCCGGCCTTGGTGATGGGACCGCGAATAACGCGGCTCCCTGACGAATGTTCGGAGGGGGACAATCCCAGGTAGCTTACGAGTTGACGGGGATGTGCAAACCGATTGAAGTCGCCGATTTCTGAGACCAAAATGACGGCCGCAATCTGGCCAACCCCGCGCATCGCCTGGATTGCCTGTACTACCGGGGCGAGCGACCAGCTCGGCAGCAGATGCATGATCTGCTGCTCGAATCTCTCTAACCGCTCTTGGCTGTCGCGGATAGCAGCCAGATTTTCCTCGATGAGAATGTGATGCGCAGGAAGATCGAACTTCTGCTCACGAACCCACCGGATGAACGTTTTATTCCAGTGGCATTTGCCGGGATAAACTCGTCCATGCCGGAGTAGAAAACCTTGCAGATGTTGCCTGTGTCTCTTGAGGGTCTCCATCGCAGCGATGCGTGAACGGACAAGGTCTCGCATGGCTTCATGAGGCTCGTCAGGCACCCAAATCGGGGTTAAGTCGCCAGCACGGTGCAATCTGGCCAATTCCAGAGCGTCACGCCGGTCGTTCTTTACATGCACTCCCTTCTTGGTGGGTATGTGGGATGGTGCAATGACAACGCAATCGTGACCTAGGCCAGTAATTTGGCGCTGAAGGCCGTACCCGCAAGGTCCAGCCTCGTAGCAGAAGAACAGTTTGTCATGGTTGCCGGCAAGCTTCTTGACGAGTTTGAGTACGGCCGCCGGCTCATTGGCAATTTGGCCGTAGTAGCGGACTTCTCCGCCCCGGTCGCCCTCGGCGATGGCAACGGCGATAGCTTTCTTGTGCGTGTCAAGTCCGATGAATGCGGTACTTTTGGTCATAACGGGTCTCCTGATGATTGAGTTGCTGCGGCGGACCATCCACCGCAACACTCGTGTTATCACAGGGAGGTGAGCCTCAGTAGATTTCATTCATAGGGCCTTTCTGAAATTGGAGGCGGACGTTTCCGCCCGCCTCCGGGTTGGTTCGTTAGGCTGCTATCTTGAACGTCTCGCGCAATGCGGTAACCGTCTCCGGCGAAACTGCCACCAGAGCGGTCGAGCGATGGCCCAAGCGGTGGCGGATGTCGGGAGGCAAATCAACCACCTCCAGCACGTCCTCGACGGTTCTGCATGCGGCGACGAAGCTGGTGAACTGAGAAATCCTGTCAGTTCTGATCCGGTAGTTGGCCGCGTGCTCGGAGGCGTGGGCGTCATGCACCTGTTCGCACTGGGCGGATACGGCAAACACTTGTCCCGAGTAACAGCCACTGTATGACGGCATGTCAGCAAGTGCGGCATCGGGCGGAAACGACCAGCCGTCAATCCTTCCGCTGGGGAATTGGAACCGCAGACAACGATCAGTCCTGACTACGTCGTACTTACGCAGAACCGTCATATCCGCCTCGGGGTACTTCGCACGAATCGCCTCGTTTGCGAACTCGATCAGCTGCTGGAGTAAGCTGTTCTCCCGCGTCCGATCGATGCTCGATTCGATGTGCTTGATGCCGTATTCCTCAATGATTTCACGGCGTGCTTTGTTGAGTTGCGTCTTCTTGGTCATAAAAAACTCCTTTTTAAATGGGCGGCCCGTTTCCGAGCCGCCCGGTTGAACACTATGCGGCCTTCCTTGCTTTCCTGGATTTGGCCGGTTTCGGCGCCGGTGCAGTGCCGAAGGCCATGCCGGCGGGCAGCCAGCTTTTCAGCTTCTCCGCCTGGTCGTGCGGCCGGTCCGGATTGCCGGCATCGGCGAACGCCCGGTCGAGCTGTTCGACCAGCACCGATTTCTTCTCGTTGCTGCTGGCTGCCGCCCAGGTATCGCCGAGCACCTCGCGGACGATGGCCAGCAACTGTTCCCGGGTGATGCGGCGGAAATAGCTTTCCTTGCCGGGACGCCAGTAGCCCGCGACGTTTGCTTCGGTGAGGGCAAGTGCGACATCGTAGGCGGTGGATTCATCGCCGTCGGCGGGCCCGAGCTTGGGTTGCAGCGTCAACGCCAGGCAATAGGCCAACAGGTCGAGTTTTGCCGAAAGTCCCAGCGAGCGGAACGCCTCGAAGCGGGTGGCTTCCGACTTCGGCTTCAGCCACTCGGTGGGAAGAGATTGCTCAATCGCTCCCAGGGCACGGCTAGCTTCAGTTGCGTCCAGCCGGGTATCCGGCTTGGCACGCCTGAACTGGAACTGCGGGCCGTCGAGAACGGGACGCTCAGCCAGGATCCGGCTTGCTACCTGAAACGTCAGCAGGTCGAGAGCAATCGCCGGGTGCTTGGCGATTTCGACCTGGGCGATCTGGCTGCGGTAAGCGGCAAGGTCGCGTCGCAGCGATTCCGGCATGGCGCCTTTCGATTTCGGCCGGCTCGGCTCAGGACCGGCATCGTTTCCCAGCAGGGCGGCGAGGTGCTTCCGGTGCTCGGGCTTGACTAATCCCTTGTCGAGGAACTCCGAGCCGTCCGGGCCGATGGAGAGATAGCAGCCGGCCAGGGCTTTCTGCGTGGCATCGAAGCCGACATAGGCGGATAGCTGCTCCTCGATCTGCTCAAGCTGCTGCTCGGCGTCCTCGTACTTTTCCTCGAAGGCCGTGGCTTCCGATTCATCGTCGGCGTCATCAGCGGCCATCCGGGCCGTCTCGATGTCGGCCTTGAGCTGCTCGCGGCGGGCAAGTATTTCCGCCGGGGCGGCTATCAGCTGCGGCTGAAGGCGTGAGCAGCGGTGGATGAAATCGTAGTCGCGTTCCGGGTTGATCTCGACCCAGCCCCAGCCCTCGGCCTCAAGCTGCTTGCGGATTCCGCCGAGCTTTTCCTCGGCGAGCCGGTTGAGCAAGTCGGGGTTTTCGAGATAGACCTCCTCGCCGAACAGGTCTTTACGGATGGAGCCGCCGGCCGCGACGTAGGCGTCAACGCCGACAAAGCGGGCGAACTTGCTGTCCGCCTCGACCATCTTTTCGGACAGTGCTGCGCGGATAGCGCTGGGGTCATCCTTCTGCCAGCCCTGGAGCGACTTGAACACCTTGAGCTGGCGGCGATGGTCGTCCGTGAGCGTGAACACCATCAGGCATTCCAGCGTCATGCCGTCGCTGCGGTACTCCTTGAGCAGTTGCGGCGCGACGCGGGCAAGCTTCATGCGTTTGACGACAAGGCTTTCCTCGACGCCGAAACGCTGGGCGACCTCAGCAGCCGTGGCTCCCTTGTCGATAAGGGCGGCGAAGGCTTCGAACTGGTCGGCCGGGTGCATGGCGAGCCGGACGGTATTCTCGGCCAGGCTCAATTCCAGGGCGTCCTCATCGGCTACGACCTGGCACGGCACGGCGAAGTCTTCCGGCAGCTTGCCTTCGGCCTGAAGCGACTGAATCGCTTCCAGACGGCGGCCTCCGGCGATGACGAGGAAGCGGCCGTCGCCGGCGTCGGTGACGACCAGGTTTTGCATCAGGCCGTGCGAAAGCAGCGACGCCTTCAGCTCGTCCATGCCCATCTTGCCAGTAGTGCGGCGGGCGTTGAGCGGGGATTTTTCCAGCCTGCTGACGGCGATGAGCCGGGGTTGCACGCTGGTATTTTCGATAGTGTTCATAAAAACTCCTTAAGTTGATGGTTGAAAAAGGGAGCCGGCGGGGGGAAAGTCACCCGCCGGCATCCGGGTCAGGCTGCTGCCTTCTCGGATTCCTTGCGGGCCTTGGCGTCGGCCTGCTGCTGGTTCAAGATCCACGAGTGGGCTAAGTCGAACAGCTTGGCCATCGGCAGCAAGTCATCGAAGTTGAGGCTGTCGGTTTCCTTCCACGTGTCCTCGCCCTGCTTGTAGCTGCGGGTGGGAACGACGCTGTACCAGTTGCCTTTTTCCCCGCTGTTGCGCCAGATGGTGACTTGCAGGACGCCGTTGCGGAATTTGTGTGCTGGTTTGGACATGAGGTATTCCTTTCTCGTTGAGTTTCCGGCCACGCCCATCGCGGCCTTTACGAAGCGACCAAAGACAGCCGTTTAAGCCGGGCCCTTGCCCACGGCCGCATCGTGCGGCACGTGTCCGCTGCAACCTGAAAAACGGAAGGTTCGCTCTTTGGAAAAAAGATGTTTGGCGAAAGCCGTTTTTCTGGTTGCGGCGGACGGCGGCGGCTGTAAGGTTCGCGTAAGAAGGCCGCGCGGGCGTGGCGTGCTCACGGGAAGAAAAGAGACAGGGCTAAACGGCAGCACATTTCCAGACAGGCGGGCTCCTGCTAGGCGATGAGGCGGCGAGAGGCAATTGCCGGATCGCGGGAAAGGGGAAAGCTACAGAGGACGGCGAGTGCGGATGGATCGGACGAAGATAGAACGCGCCGCCACCTGCGGGCCGAGAAGGCATGGATGCCGTGCGGTGGGTATGCGTTTAGGGCCGAGGGTGACAGCCGTTGAGCTGCGAACCACGAACGGCAGCATTGAAGCTGATCTGGCTGCCACTGTGGGTTACAGGCAACCCCCCAAAAGGCGCGTCGGCGTGTCGGTCAGACCGAAGCGCGCTGGCTTCTCTTTTAGATGCACGTACGGCGCGGTAAGATGTATTCTTTCTCTGGACGGAGGCACCCATACTTGTAGCGGCTTGGCCTGAGCAAGGTGAAGCACCGATGCAGCTTAGCCCTGACTTCCACGCGGGAACGCTGTCGGACAACCACATCCGCCAGGCGGCCAACCAGCACTGGCTCATTTCCGAGAACTTTGAGGACGCCGGCATCCGCCAGGCGTGCTACGAGTTGCGAGCCGGGAACGTCTATTACGAACTAGACAGCGCGGACAGCCAGCGCCACGCCATGCGACACGAACTCACACCGGGTGAATACATTCTCCTGAAGCCAAAGCAGTTCATCGTCGTCATCACACACGAGAAGCTCAAACTGCCCGATAACGCACTGGGAAGGGTGCTGACCAAAGGGCAACTATTTTCCATCGGCGTGATCCCCGTGAACACCTACGCCGATCCCGGCTTTGAAGGCAACCTCGGCATCGTCCTCGCCAACTTGTCGAACAACTATCTTAAGATCAAGCAACTCGATCCGATCGCCAAGATCGAATTCAGCAAGCTTCGGCAGTCAGTCACCAGTCCCTATTCGGGGCAGCACGGGTACCAGACAAGAATTTGGCCGGTTCCGTACCACATGATTATGACGGCGGAGGAGATAGCCAAGGATACGCGGATTAAGCCGCCATTAGAAGAGTTAAAGGCCACGCACGGTGAATTCCTCTCGACGGTCATGAATCGCGTGCTCCGCTTCGAGCGCTACCTTCTCTTGGCCGCCGTCGCGTACTTCCTCCTCTCCATAGTCCTGCTCGCGATTCTAGTTGGTCAGCAGGGTTCCGGCTTCACCGTCTCGACCGTCTTCTCCGTGATTTTGGGAGTCGTCTCTAATCTGATCTTTGCCGTTCTGACGTACTATGCGACCTCTATCAAACGCTGATATGAGTGTGACATGGATCTTGACCAGCTAGTCCGACTACAGCATCAGTTCGATGCAAAGCACGGCTGGGCCCCTGACAAGGAGGTGCCAAGCGCCGTTTTCCGGGCGGTCCAGGGCGATCTGATCGGCATCTTCGGCGAAGTCGGCGAGTTCGCGAACGTCGTCAAGAAGGTGGTCCTCGAAACCGACCACAACCCCAACTCCGATCTGGCAACACTGCTGAAGGCACGCTACAGCGAGTTGTCGGAAGAACTGGTCGATGCCTTCATCTACCTGATACGCCTGGCGTCGCACCTAGACATCGACATTGAGCAAGCTTACCTGGACAAGCTAAAGGTCAATGAGCAGCGATTCAAGCGATTTGAGCGGCCGCAGTCCTGACGACGGCGACAGGCGCGGTTATACGGTGCGCGGCGTGCGTATCCCGACGCGCTACTTCCTCGCGCCCGTGAACACTGGCTTTTTTGCTGCCGGGCTGCCCACCGAAGGTCTCAGACGATTCCATCAGGAACGCTCCGGCCGGTCTATCGGGGTCAGCTTCGTCGGCAACGTGGCAATTGACTCGGAGTACGTTAACTCGCCGATGACTCCGTTTCTCTCCCAGCACCGAGCCTGGGAAGTAATCGCTGCAACGATCCGTTCGAACGGGTCGGTCCCAGGGATTCAGCTCGCCTGCAAAACCTTTGCCAAGACCGCACCCAAGAAGTGGGTCAATCACGATGTCAGCCACTTCATCAAATGTATGCGGTCCCACCTGCTGTCTCTCTCGACGGCGACGCTTGACCGGGTGTTCGACCGCTTCCTCTGGGCCGCAGATACATCGTGGCGTCTTGGGTTCCGTATCGTGCAACTTCATGCCGCCCACGGCTACTTCTTGGCTCTGCTGCTCTCGCAGGAAATCAACCACCGCACTGACCGGTACGGGGACGGTGTGGACGCGTTGCGCCGATTGATCGGCGCGATCCGTGGTCTGGGCCATCCAATGGTCCTCGATGTCAGGTTGTCGCTCTCTGAGGGGTTGCGTGATCGGAGCGACGAACTAGAGGCTTTCGACCGGCGCGTCGCCCAGATCGCTGACTCCGAAGTGGACATCCTGAGCATCTCCGATGGCTTCTACGACATCAACAAGTTCAGTATCTACCCTCGGCGAGAGGATGGACTCGGCTGTTACGTTGATCTTGCCGCCGCCTATGCGGCCAGATTCAGGGCCAAGCTTTGGAACGTGGCCGGCAACGTCTGGGACATTGCTTCCCTTATGCCCAGGCTACCTCCTAACCTGTCTCTCTCGATCGGGCGGTCGCTTATCGCCGATCCTGCGTTCGTCGAGAAGTCGCTTCGTGTCGCCGATTCGCCCATCAATGCCTGTGTCCGGTCCGGGAATTGCCACTACCATACCCGTGGCAGGCCGCACATCGAGTGCAAGGTCAATGCCCACGTCGCGGGGGACGAGTCTTACTATCTGCCGATTCTGATAACCGGAGAAGACCTTGAAAGGTGAGTACCTTGCGCGTTTCGGTCATATCGACAGGCGCAGACAAGTCGATGTCCGTTGTGCGCTTCGGTCCGCCCCACCGAATGCAAATTGACTCGCGATATTGCGCGCTGTGGACCCATCGCCCTGTGTTGCCCGCGGTGTCTATTTCTTTGAGGCAAGCTCATCGACGTAATCAGCCCACCATTGCATCATTTCTCGGCGTTCCGGCAGGTATTGGGCATGATTGTACGCAGCCCGGACGCTGTTCCGTTCGCCGTGAGCAAGCTGGCGCTCCATGACATCCGGCCGGAAACCGTGCTCATTGGGGATGGTGCTGGCAGTGCTGCGAAAACGGTGGCCGGTCGCACGTGAATGATGCCGGCACTTCGCCGATGCTTGATGATCATCTGATGCGGGATGCTGCACTATCCCGGAGCTGAATGGTCCAGAACCTTTTTGGGGCCTTGCCGGCCTTTTGGTTCAGGATTCCCCTGGATCTTCGTTCCAGTCTTCTGTGAAAAGGAAGCCCATGACCTTGCCATAGCGCAGCAGGGCCAGCATGACAATGCCGGTCGCATTATAGGCGACGCCATCGGCAAGCAGCTCATCGATGAAGGCCGCTAGGTTATCGGGAAGCGGCAATTGCTGTCCGCGGTTCTCTGTCCAGCGGTCCCAGGCGGCCAAAGCCGGTTGCTTGAGGTCGCCAGCGTGCCTCTTGCCAAACAGGACAAGCTGGCTTCGCAGTTGCTCAGGGGTAAGATCGGCATCCTTGAGCATGGCAAGTGCCTCACGCATGACCTGTTGCCGCGATAGCGAGCCGGCGCGCGTCGCCATATCCAGGAAGTCGAGATATTCCTCGGAGAGGTCGATTGGGATGGTTCGGGGAGTCGGAGTGACAGGCATGACCAGCGTTGCTTCAGTCTTTGGGTTGAAGGGTACGGTAGGGCGATGTAGCACACGGCTGAGACGACAGCAAGGAAAAGCGTCTTGACCAGCGATCAGTTGAGGGCCTGCGCCAGCTAGTTCTTGGCCGCCGCCTTATCCAGGTAATCGGCCCACCACTGCATCATTTCCCGGCGCTCGGGCAGGTATTGCGCGTGGTTGTAAGCAGCCCGGACCGTGTTGCGCTCACTGTGGGCAAGCTGGCGTTCAATGACATCCGCCCGAAAACCGTGCTCGTTCAAAATGGTGCTGGCAGTGCTGCGAAAGCCATGTCCGGTGGTGCGGGAATGGTAACCCATGCGGTAGAGGGCATAAAGCATGGTGTTTTCGCTCATAACGATTGAGGGATTGTGTTCATTTGGAAAAACGTGCTGGCGGTTGCCTGAGTGCCGTTGCAATTCGCGGAAGGCGGCGATGGCTTGCCTCGACAGCGGCACGATGTGCAACTCGTTCATCTTCATGCGTTCGGCGGGAATGCGCCATTCGGCCTTGTCCCAATCGATCTCGATCCATTCGGCGCCTCGCAGTTCCTTGGTACGAACGAAGGTCAGCAGCAGCAAGCGGAGCGCCAGCCTGGTCATCGGGCTACCGTCGTAGGCTTCCAGGTTTCGCAGGAATTCGGGTAGGTCGCGGGCCGTCAGAAAGGCATAATGCTTGACGATTGGGGTCTTGAGCGCGCCGCGAAGGTCGGGTACGGGATTTCGCTCCGCCCGTCCGGTGGCAATGGCGTACATGAAGATTTGCCCGCACATCTGCATCACTCGGCGGGCGGTTTCGAGCGTGCCTCTACCTTCGACGACGCGGAGCATCGCAAGCACTTCGGGCGGGCTAATGTCGGCAACGGGCCTTTGACCGAGTTTGGGAAGGATATGTTGTTCGAGACGGGCAAGCATGGTGATGGCTGACGACGGCGCCCATTCGTGCTTGCGTTGTTCGAACCATTCGCGGGCCACGGTCTCGAAGGCGTTGACGCTTTTCAAGGCCGCCAGGCGCTTGGCTTCCTTCTTCACCTCCCCGGGATCGGTGCCGGCAGCGAGCGCCTTACGGGCTTGCGCCCGCTTCTCGCGGGCGTCGGCCAAGGTGATCTCCGGATAGACCCCAAGCGCCAGGAGTTTTTCTTTGCCGCCGAAAAAATATCTCAGTCGCCAGTATTTGCTGCCGGATGGCGTGATGAGCAGGAATAATCCTTCGCCGTCGCTGATCTTATAGGGCCTCGCTTTGGGCTTGGCGTTGCGCGCTCTCGGGTCGGAAAGAGACTTGGGCATGGGGTACATCCTGCTGTTGGTTGGGGTATGTGTGCGGATATCTACCCCGAAAGGTGGCCGGATGTCAACGAATAAGATTGGACGGTCGCGGCGGGCAATCGCGAGGAGACTCGCTGTCAGCGTAGACTTTGCGGACACGGCCGGACGGGGTCGTGCTAACGAGTGGCGACCCCTACGGTAGCCATATTGAGCGCCTAACCAGTTGAGTAGAAAATGACATTCTCAGAGTGCTTCAGTACAGATACCCCGATTTTGTACCCCTTGCCAAATTGCTGGAAAAGCAGTTCCACAGCTGCTAACGGTGCGCAGCTTAGCTGATTCGCTTGGTACTAGCAATCGGCTTTCTCCCCAGTCTTCTCCCTAGCTTTCTCCCTAGTTGTACCGGGTCCGGTGCACCCCTTCGACGACAGCCTTGACCTCAGCCGACGATCGTTGCTACGGTGCCCTTCATGAAAAAAGTCTATCCCCTGCCCATTCGCCTCGCCGATCTGCTTCAGGACAGCAAGGTCGAATCGGATCGTCTGGAATTCAAGGCGGGCTGGAACCCCGCCGCCGTTCTTCGCACCGTCTGCGCCTTCGCCAACGATTTCCACAACTACGGCGGTGGCTACATCCTCCTCGGCGTTGCCGATCAGCACGGCAATCCGGTCATGCCTCCCGCCGGCATCGCCGACAACCAAATTGACCGCATCCAGAAGGAACTCCTCCAGTACTGCAACCTCATCCAGCCGCCTTATTTTCCCATTCTGGGCACCGAAAAATATCAGGACAAGACCGTCCTGATCCTCTGGTGCCCGGGCGGCCAGACCCGCCCTTACCGAGTGCCAAAGGACGTTACCGCCAGGGAAAAGGATTACGCCTATTATATCCGTCATTACTCCAACTCCGTCGTCGCCAAGAACGGCGAATTGCGCGAATTGATGAGCCTCTCGGCCACGGTCCCCTTCGACGACCGGATCTGCCATCAGGCCGAGCTGGACGACTTGCAGCAACCCCTGATGCGCTCCTATCTCAAAGAAGTGCGCAGCGCTCTCCACGCCTCCGCAGGCCGCATCCCGTTCGCTGAGCTCTGCCGCCGCATGGCCATCGTGGATGGTCCTGACGAATTCCTCAAGCCGCGCAATGTCGGCCTGCTTTTCTTCAGCGAAGTTCCCGAGCGCTTCTTTCCTTGCGCCCGCATCGAGGTCGTCCATCTGCCCGAAGGACCGGCCGGTGATCGCATCGAGGAACACGTCTTTCAAGGCCCGCTCGACCACCAGCTGCGCAGTGCCCTACGCCATCTCCGCAGCGAAGTCATTACGGAGCGCATCACCAAGCTGCCAGACCGGGCCGAAGCCCGGCACGTCTTTAACTACCCCTACAAAGCGGTGGAAGAAGCGCTGGTCAACGCCGTCTACCACCGCGGTTACGACGTGCGCGAGCCTATCGAGGTGCGCATCAACCCCCGCACAATCGAAATCCTCAGCTACCCGGGTCCCGATCCCTCGATTCGGCCTAAAGACCTCAAGGGGGAACGCTTCCTGTCCCGCCGCTATCGCAACCGCCGCATCGGCGAGTTCTTGAAAGAACTGGACCTGACTGAAGGGCGCTTCACGGGTATTCCCAAGATCCGCGAGGCCATGCGCCGCAACGGCTCCCCGCCTCCGACTTTCGCCACCGATGAGGAGCGGACGTTTTTCGGCGTCGAGCTGCGCATCCACCCGGCGTTCAAACAGGCGGTAGTTGAGGCGGTAGTTGAGGCGGTAGTTGAAGTAAACGCCACGGAACGGCGGGTGCTGCGTGCGCTTACGCAGGGGCCGTTGAGCATCAAGGAAATCGCAGCCGCTCTCGGCCACAAAAGGCCCAGCGGCAATCTCTGGAAAGCACTCGACCGCTTAGGTGACCTGAGACTCATCTCCCTCACCATTCCCGAAAAACCAAGAAGTAGCAAGCAGAAAAGACAACTCACTGCCCAGGGACGCCAGTATCTGCAGACACATCAAATCCGAGATCAGCCGTGACGTTGCCTGCGCCGCTTTTCGCTTGCGTGTGGTTCCCGTTTAGTCCTTATGGATGATTGCGTTGAGCAGGGCCTCGCGCAGAGCCGGTTCCGGCACGGGAAAAGTTTCCACGCGCTGAACGCCCTCGTAACGGATGGCCGCCTTCAGGTATTTGGTCAGCAATAGATCCATCGTCTTGCTCACCTGCATGAATAAATCGCCGTGGACCTCATCGTGGTAGAGCAGGTCGTCGTTGGTGCGGAAGAAGCCAACTTTCACGAAGGCACCGGTAAGGAATCGCTCCGGCTCGGGATGGAACAGGAGCAGCGCTGCGCGCTTGAGATACTTGCCCTCAATCAAGTGCAGCTTATCGATCAGGCCGGGACTCGCGTAAGACCGCTTGCTCCACGCGCTTGCTTTGCCGGGCCCGTTTGCGAAAACTGTCGATGGCGTCCTTCGACAGGTCGCGGAGCGCCACGTTCGGCATCGGCGCCGCGTCCCAGGTCCGGCCTTGCTTGTGCAGCAGAAACCGGTCGAGCGCGGCACCTTTGAGTTCCTGCCTGGTGCTGCCGCTGCGATAGTAGTATTCGCCTTTGTAGCTGATCGGGGTGGGATAAGGATCGACGCGGATTTCGATGAGGGCAGCACAAGAGAGCGGCGCTGCCTCCACACATTGAGACCCGACGCCATTGGATGCTCGTAGAGAGGAATGTGGCGATGGGTAGCGGTGGTGTCGGAATCCCTCCTGGACGGCCTTTTGATTGCGAATGGACGGGATGTAGGAAGAGGTACGAACGGAAAGTGCGCTAGGGGGAGCCGTAAGCCGGTGCCTGCTTTCCCGCCTCGATCCTGGGGACAGGCTTACAAAGCGTTTTCCGGACCTTCGGTCCGTTGGCGATCCATCGCGATGCGTTCCTGGAACGTCATCCCTGGCGTGGCGGCAGCATCTGCGGTCGTACGGGAGCGGCCGGAAGTATTTCCAGGAGGCGTGAAGTCTTCGGGATTGGCGTGTGCCGTGGTTTCCGGCGCTGGGGAAGTCGCTTCCGCTGCGGCAGTGTCTGGCTTATTCGCTGGGGCAGGAACCGCCTCCTGCCGCCGGCGGATGCGGGCGGTGACGGGTTCCTCGGCGGCGGTCTGTTTCGGCCGGGCGCGCTGGGGCGCGGCCTCGATGGTGTGGGCGGCTTTCAGGGCCTTGATCCGTTCGGCCAGGTCGGACACGCTCGGCCCTGTTTCGTCGCCAGAATCATGAGCCGTGGCCGACAGCCCGGCTTTGAGCTGGTCACGCAGGCTGGTTAGTTCATTCAGGTAGGCGTCATGGAGGAAGGGCTTGCCAAGCCGGTCTCGGTAGTCGCGTAGTTGCGATTCGGCGATGGCGAGGTCCTGCCGGACGCGCGCGATGTCGGAGCCGTAGCCGCTGAGCAGGCGTTCGAGGGCGTTCAGAACGGCGCGCGGCCCCTGGTGGTCCCGTGACAGGGTTGACTGACGGGCAATCGCACCTTCGAGGTACACGTCGGGCGGAAATTGCGGATGAAGGACCATGCCGAAGCGCAGGCCGCGATAGATGCCGAGCGGCACGCGGGTCGTGTCGCGGACATGTCGGGGCAAGTGGTCGAGTTGATCGGCGAGCACAGCGGGTGCGTCCTCGCGCGACCAGGAGCGCTTGCCGATCGTGACCGAGTCGCCGGCATGCGCCGTGGCCGTCGCTGCGTCAGTGCTGAGCTTCGATAGCCGTTCGCCCAGGCTGGCGATGGTGCCCGGCAAATCACGCACGCTGCGGCGGGCGACGTACTGCTCGTCGAGATGGTTCTTTTTCAAAAGGGTGAGCCGTTGCAGTTCGGCATCGGCCTCGGCCAGCGTCAACACAGCCGGGTTACCGGAGGCAATCGCCTTAACCTCGGCGTAGCTCAGTTCCTGGCCGCCGATGTCCTCGGCTCGGCGCAAGGCATTTTCATTCGTGATAACCTGGCCGATGAAACGAGCCTTGGTCTCCAGGGCTTGCCACATGTACGAATCAAAGCTTTTTTCGGTGACGTAGCGGTAGATTGCCACTTCTTCGTTTTCGTTTCCCTGCCTGAGAATGCGGCCGTCGCGTTGCTCGACCTCGGCGGGCTTCCAGGGAGCGTCGAGGTGATGCAGCGCCACCAGCCGTTTCTGGACGTTGGTGCCGGTGCCCATCTTGTGGGTGCTGCCGATTAGCACGCGCACCGAACCTTGCCTTACCTTCTCGAAGAGGGCCTGTTTCTTGGCGTCGGATTCGGCATCGCCGATGGCGGCGATCTGCTCGGCCGGAACGCCGGCAGCGATTAGTTTTTTGATGATGTCCTGGTAGGGCGAGTAACCCCATTGCGTCGGGTTCACGCCCATATCGGCGAAGATCATCTGGGTACCACGTTTCGCTGCGGTTTCCTTCCAGATGCTAAAGACATTTTCTACCAACCGGTTGACTTTCGATTCCGGAAAATCCGGGGCCGTCGGCGAAAGCATTCTTGCGTCGGTGGCCAGTTTGCGTCCGTCGGTGGTGATGCTGAGCGCGTTATCGACGCGCGGGCCCACCTTCTGCGACCGCAGCCGCTCGTAGCGTTCCACGAGTTCCTGCTGGAGGGCGTGTTGCTCCTCGGACATCGGGCAGGCGACGACGATAGGTTTGCCGCCTTCCAGGCGGGGACGCGGCAGGTCGAGCATCTCGGCTGTCTGCACGTCGGCGAAGGCGCGGAACATCTGCTGGAGTTCCGGCAGGTTGGTGAAGCGGGCAAACCGGCTCCTCGGTTTCAGGGTCTTGCCATCCGGCGAAATTTCCATGGTGTCGATGACTTCGCCGAAGGTGGCCGCCCAGGCGTCGAAATGCTCCAGCCCGCGGCTCCGCAGGCCCTCCGGGTCGAGGAAGCGCATTAGAGTAAACATCTCCACCATCGTGTTGGAAATCGGCGTGCCGGTGGCGAACGTCACGCCATGCCCGGCGTGCTGCTCGCCCAAGTAACGCGCCTTCATGTACAAGTCGAAGGCCCGCTCGCTGCCGCCGGTCTGGATGCCGGCAACGCGCTCCATCTTGGTCGGCGTCTCCAGGTTCTTGAAATAATGCGCCTCGTCGATGAAGACATGGTCAACTCCAAGCTCGTCAAACACGAGGCCGTCATCCTTCTTGTCCTTGGCGAGCAAGTCCTTCAGCCGTTCGGCCCTCGCGGCCTTCTGCTTCTCGATGGTCTTGATAAGGTTGCGGTTGGCGCCCTTGGAGCTCGCATGCTCAAGCAGCAACTCGTTGTACTCGGCGATCTGCTTTAGGAGAAACTTTTCCTGGTAGTCGCGCGATAGGCCGATCCGCTCGAAGCTGCTGTGTGTCACGATGATGCCGTCCCACTCGCCGCTGGCGATCTTGGCGGTCAGGACCTTGCGGCGGTCGCGCGTCAGGTCTTCCTTGGCGGCGATCAGCAGCCTGGCATTGGGGTAGAGCTGCATGAACTCGCGGGCAAACTGCTCCAGCAGGTGATTGGGGACCACATACATCGGCTTCTTGATGAGGCCGGCCTGCTTCATCTTCATGCCGGTGGCGGCCATGGTGTAGGTCTTGCCGGCGCCGACAGCGTGGGCGAGGAGCGTGTTGCCGGAACTCATGCCGCGCCAGACGGCGTCATCCTGGTGAGGGCGCAGCTTGATATTCTGGTTCATGCCGGGGTAGTCGAGGTGTGAGCCGTCGAACAGGCGGGGACGCAAATTGTTGTAGGTGTCGTTGTAAAGCCGCACCAGACGCTCGGTGCGCTCGGGATCGGTGAACACCCAGGAGCGGAATCTCTCCTTGATGAGCTTGTGCTTTTCGCGGGCGGCCATCGTCGCTTCCTGGTTGACCACCCTCTCCTCGCGGTCGCCGTTCTGGATCGTGTCGTAGATCGTGGGCGACTTCATGTTGAGTGCCAACTCAAGCAGCCAGGTGCCGTTGGCGCGCGCTGTGCCATATTCGGACGTGGCGGCGACTGACTGCTTGGCGGCGTAGTCGGCGTCAATGCTCCAGAGGGCATCTTTTTTCAGGTGGGCGATGGGGACGCTGGATGGCTCGACATGGAAAAGATCGGCGGCGAATGCCTGGATGTCGCTCTCCGGTATCCACGGCGCCCCGAGATTGGCGTCGATGTCGCCGGGCAGCACGTCCTCGGGCTGCACCGCTCGCAGGGCGTTGACATTGCGGACATAGGGCGGGCCGGCGCTTTCGGCGGCGGCGAGCTTGGCGCGGACATTGCCGGAGAGATAGGCGTCGGCGGTTTGCCAGGTTCTGGATTCCGGGTCAGGGAAGATCAGATCGCCCAACTCGGCGACTACTTCAGCTTTCGGCTTGCCGTAGAGGGTTCCAATGAACGGCAGATCGACCGCGCCGCGCTGGTTGAGGGAAACGAGCAACCCTTCCTCGGCGCTCTGAACGCGCGTGATGGGCGGGGTCTTGACGACCACGTCCTTTTTCATGATGGCGGCTTTGGCGGCCTTGCCCGTCTCCTCGTCATAATCCTCGAGCGACATGACCAGCATGGCGTCCGGGTCTTCCTTGAACTTGACCAGGTTGGGCATGCGGCGGATGACATTGCCGTCGGCCGTCTCGCCGAAGGTCGTGTTGTTGATCGGACCGTAGGCGGCGACGAAGCGGTCATAGGCCCGGTTCAGTTCCCGGCGCGCCTCGTCGCGGTGCCTGGCAGGCCAGCCCTCATTCTGCGATTGCAGCACGCGGCGGGCACGGTCGCGCAGGCCCACCAGGGCGGCAAGGCGTTTGCCGGTCATGGTGCCGTCCGCTTTCAAGGCGGTGCCGCCATAGACGACGGGCACGGCCTGGCCGTCCTGGGACTGGCAAATGCTGCGGTCTTGGGCGACGAAGAAGCTGCCTTCGACAATGTGACGTTCCGGCGGCGGAGGCGCGAAAGCCGGGACAGGCGGTTCCCCGCCCGGGGACGTTTGCAACGGGGCGAATTCCGGAAGGAGGCGGATCGCTTCCTTGAGTTGCGCGGTCAAATCACCATTAGCCAGAAGGCTATAGCCCTCGCCGTACAGCGTGTCTTTGCGGCTCCAGGCGCCAAGGACCTTCTCCGGATGGTTCAGGAAGTAACGGTTGACAGGAACCTCTGCGCCATCGATCTCCAGCGGGGCGATACCCAGCCAGTCGGGATCGACGTGGCGGGCCGGCTCGCCCCGGTCACGCTTGCGAAGAAACACGATGTCGGTCACGACGGCAGTTCCTTCCCGTTTGAACGCATCCGATGGCAGCCGAATCGCTCCGACGAAGTCAGCCTTCGAGCCGAGATAGTCGCGGATGGCAGGGTTTTGTTTGTCTAACGTGTAATGGGTGGTGACCAGGGCCAGCACGCCGCCGGGTTTCAGGGCGTCGATGGATTTGGCGAAGAAGAAATCATGCAGCGATAGCTTTTGTCCGCGATAATCGAGCTTGAGGTCGGCGAAGGGCACATTGCCGATCACCGCGTCAATGCGATCCTCGGACAGCTTCGTGTCACGGAAATTCTCGATGCGGATATCGTGCTGGGGATGAATGGCTCTGGCGATGCGGCCGGAGATCGCATCCAACTCGACGCCAATGAAGCGATGCCTATCGCTCCCCTGGCTCATGAAATTGCCGGTGCCGCACCCGGGTTCGAGGACGCAAGCGTTACCGGGAACGCCCAAGCGGGAAATCGCTTCGTGCATGGCCGCGATAACGGTCGGCGACGTGTAGAAGGCGTTGAAGGTGGTGCGTTTGGCACTTTCGTATTCCTGAGGCGTCAGCAAGGTCTTTAGCTCATCGCCGATGGCCTGCCAGGCGGCATCCTTGTAACGGCCGGAGACCGGATCGGGGAAAATCGACAGGGCCACCGGCCCAAAGCCCGAGAATCGGGCAAGGATTTGCTTTTCCTCGAAAGTAGCGGGGCGTTTCTCCTGCTCGACGGCCTTTAAGGTGCGGATAGCCGCGATGATGTCGCGGGCTTTGCTTTTCTCGCCGCTGGCGATGGGGACGGTAGCCGCTGAATCGTGCTGCGGAGGCGTCGCTAGCGTTCTCTTCGGCACCGGTTCCTTGGCCTGGGAAAACGGCGTGGGTGCGTCGAGCGGCAATGTCAGCTGCGTGCCTTGCATGGCGTGGTCTCCTTCTTCCGGCGTTACCGGCCCCGCATCCGGGGCCTGACGGCGCGCCAGGGAATCAGTCCCTAGCCGGGGCTCCGCTCGCGCAGCGACCGGGCCAGCGGAGAATTGGGGGAGACCTTCAGGGGGAACCGATTGTCCGCTTGCCCGGCCCGGCGGGCTGATTACCGTGCCGTCCAAGGCCTCGGGCGGGGCTGGAGGGGAAGGGAGATCGGCGGCAGAGGACGCCTTGCCTGCCGGATCGGGCGGAGGAAGGGAATCAAACAGCGTCGGCGGACGCCGTGACGCTTTCAGCCGCGCGACGTGTGACGGCGGATGAACATCATGGCCGCGTCGAGGAACACTGCCTCGCTGCCGTCCCGAGGAGACGCGGAGGGTAAACGATCCTCCAGCTCCTTGAGGGCTATCTCCAGGGCTTCGCTCGCCACTTGGCTCCGGTCGCTGCCCGGCCGCATCTGGGCGAGCAGATCCTTCCAGGCTTCGTGGCTGCTCTTCAGCTCCTTGGCGTAGAGCTCCATCGTCGAAAGGAGCTTGCGCTCCTTGCACAGCTGTTCGTGCAGCTGCCTCCGTTCCTTCAGAAGTTTGAGGACGATCGTTTTGTACTGCATGTTGGTCTCCACTGGGTTTGAGGGTTGCGTTGTCTTGCGGCTCAGGCTGGTGGTCTGGGTCAGGCGGGAATAGCAATGGCTGTCGCCAGTCTGGCGGTTTGCGGGCCATAGTCAGGAACCATCATGACAACCTGGTTCCCGACTTCGGGCCGGCAAGAGATGACGCAGCTTCTTCCGGCTGCCGGTTGCTCCTTGACCGGCGTGCCTGGAATCGCTGCCCGCCCGCTTCGTTTCGACCTGCCGCGCCGTTCGGTACGTCCGAACAGCTCTTTCATAAGGTGGGCGGCCGCTGCCCCGGCCATGATGATCATCGAGCCGATGGCGACGCATTGCAGTGTCATCGCCCGACGTTCGTTGGCAATGCTCTTCGCCATCATCTGGGCCTGGGGGGCCAAGATCGCGACAATCATAGGTCGGCGGCAGCGCCATCAGCCGGAAGCCTTCCGATCAGGAGGGTAGTTCCGGCGCCGGCTCGATGCCCTTCTCCTGCCGGATCAGCTGGCGAATCTCCTGGTACAGCCATTCGGCCTCGATGCGGGTGCTCATGGCGGAATCGGGCTTGACGGGGTGCGTCCATACTCTCTCTACCGGGTTCCACCGGTACTCGGCTTCCTTCAGCAGGTCGATGACGGCCTGACTCGGCTTGTCCTCGGGCCGGCCTTCGCCGAACTTGATGGCCATCTGGCGGTCCTCCTTGCTCTCGAACAGGCGGACGCCGGCAACCTTGTCCACGGCGATGCCGAAGGGATCGGGAGCGGATGGCCGCTTCTTTTGTCCGACCCTGTCGGCGAAACTCTGGCCGTCCGGCCTGGCTTCGGCTGCCGGTGGCTGGGCGATAGCCGTAGTGGTTTCCGGTGATTCTTGATCGGGTGTGCGTTTGCGTGACATAAATCCTCCTTGTGGTTGTGGGGGCCAATCATTAACCCCATTAAGGATATTAACACAAGTTAATATGGCCGCGCAACAGGAATTCTGAGGGTTTCAGCGTGTTGACAGGCAAAAAGTGAGGATTTCTGCGCTATACAGCGTTGGCAGCCCTGGGGGAGCGGCAGGAATCCTGCTTGTGTTGCCTTGCCTCCTGGGTAGATTCCTGGCTTTGCGAGGAGGGGTTCGGGCGGTTTGTGCAGGCATGTGCCTCTGGGCGGCCGCCGCCTACGTCGCCCCGAATTTCCGGCGCCGGACCCAACGTGCGGTGACGGATGCCGCAGGTTGGGGAGCCGGAAATTCGAGAAGGCGGCCCATCACGGAAGGGAAGCTTGCTGTACTTGTTGAGCTTTGGTGAGCTGCGGCCGTTCCTTGGCTCGGCTTCATTGACCGTTGCGGCTATCCGGCGCTACTTTAGCTGGTGCGAGGTTGATTCCACAGGTTGTTGATCAACTCCCGGATGTCTTCGGCCCGCCAAGCGGTGCATCGTGGAGACAGTTTAACCGGCTTGGGATAACGCCCCGATCTGACTCCTTCCCACCAGCACGTCTTGCCGACAGGAATAACGGTCAGCACTTGCGGCAAGCGCAGGAACCCGGTTTCTGGAATGTCGTACATAGCAAAGCCTCCTCTCCCAATCTCTGATACTACCATAGCCGACGTGCAATGTCTCGGAGAATCGCACTGGGAGCCAGTTTCCGCGTGTGCTGCATCGCAGCCATGTGCCAACTGTCCATTCGGAAATCCCAAGCAGAGCGAAGAAATACATCAACAGAGTTATGTATGGATCGTCGTGTTAGAGTGGCATTGCGGTCGCGCGGGAGTAGTGTGTGAAGTTGTCGAATCCTCGGAAACCCAGGCTGGCTGCGTGACACACAATATAGTTAAGATTTCGTTAAGGATTGTGTGATAGTCTAAAATATAGGCATGATCCGCATCTCGCAACAGGACAATGCCTCGGCCGCCAAGAGCTACTACTCGACGGCGGATTACTACACGGAAGGGCAGGAACTCGTCGGCTGCTGGGGCGGCATGGGCGCGTTCCGCCTCGGGCTAGAAGGGACGGTAGACAAGCTCTCCTTCGAGCGGCTGTGCGATAACCTTGACCCAAAAACCGGCAAGCCGCTTACCGTTCGCACACGCAGTGAGCGGCGCGTCGGGTGGGATTTCACGTTCAGCGTCCCGAAGAGCGTATCGCTGCTCTATGCCATGAGCGGCGACCAGGGCATCATGGATGCCTTCCGGGGCGCCGTCGATGAGACGATGCGGGAAATCGAGAGCGAGGTCAAAACGCGCGTCCGCAAGCGAGGCCAGGACACGGACCGCACCACGGGCAATGGGTTGTGGGCGGAATTCATTCATACGACGGCACGGCCAATTGACGGCATCCCCGACCCTCAGTTGCACGCGCACGTTTTCGTCTTCAACAGTACATGGGACGAGCAGGAGCAACGCTGGAAAGCCTGTCAGATCGGCGACATCAAGCGCGACGCCCCGTATTTCCAGGCGGCGTTTCGCGTGCGGCTGGCCAACCGGCTTCAGGATCTGGGCTTCGGGGTGGAACGCAAGCGGGATGATTTCGAACTGGCCGGCATACCCAAGGACGTGCTGAAACGCTTTTCTCGACGCACCGCCGTCATCGAGAAGGTGGCAGCGGAGAAAGGCATCACCAATCCCGACCGGAAGGCGGAACTCGGAGCCGAGACAAGAGAGAAAAAGGCATCTGCCCTGAGCTGGGAAGGCTTACGCAAGGAATGGGACGCACGCCTGACCGAGAAGGAACGGCAGGCGCTGGCGGCGGTGCACCGGCGCGAACGAGTTGCGCCCAGGCCGGAGCGTGGCGAGGTGGCGGCGGTCAATCACGCCATCGAGCATAGCTACGTGCGCGAGGCGGTGGTGCCGGAGCGCAAACTCGTGACCGAAGCCTTGAAACGCGGGATAGGCGCGGTGACGGTCGAAGGCGTTGCCAGCGAGATGCAGTCACGCCCGCTGATCCGCAGCGCGGTGGAAGGCCGTGCGATGGCGACGACGAAGGAGATGCTGGCCTTGGAAGGCCGGCTGACGGCTATAGCCCGCGAAGGAAGAGGCCGCTGCCGGCCGCTCGGCGATCCTGAACGGCCATGCGCGCGCAGCAAATTCACCGAAGGCCAAAAGGCCGCCGTTGCCCATGTGCTCGGCTCGCGCGACCGCGTGATGATTATTCGCGGTGGCGCGGGAACGGGCAAAACGAGCCTCGAACGGGAACTGGGCGAGGCCCTGGCGGAAGCCGGCAAGCCGGTGGTCGCCCTGGCCCAGTCGGTGAAAGCCAGCCGCGAAGTGCTGCGGCAGGAGGCCGGGTTTGCCAATGCCGACACGGTGGCGATGTTCCTCAAAGATCCGAGGATGCAGGCATCAGCCCGCGACGGGTTGATTCTCGTCGATGAGGCCAGCCAGCTGGGCACGCGGGACATGCTCAAGGTGCTCGATGCGGCCGAGGCAGTGGGGGCACGGGTGTTGCTGGTCGGGGATAAACGCCAGCACCGCTCGGTTTCCGCCGGGGAGCCGCTGAAGCTCTTGGAAGAGGTCTTACCGGTCGCCGAGGTCACGGAGATCGTTCGGCAGAAGAACGATAACTACAAGAAGGTGGCCAAAGCTTTAAGCGAAGGACGGACCGAGGAAGCATTCAGCGGGCTGGATGCGCTGGGATGGATCAGGCAGGTGGCGGACAGCGACCGCTACCGGCAGCTTGCCGACGCTTATTTGGCCGCCGTTTCCGAGAAGAAGAACGGGGAGTATAAGTCCGCCCTCGTCGTGTCGCCTACGCACGCCGAAGGGGATCGCATTCAGCAGGCCATAAGGGATGGCCTGAAACAGCAGGGCAAGCTTGGCAAGGAGCGCGTCGTTGACGCCTGGGTTCCGACACACCTCACAGACTCACAAAAGTTGGACATGACGGAGTACGAGCCGGGTTACCTGATACAGTTCCAGCAGAATGCAAAGGGCTATACCAAGGGCTCCCGGCTGATCGTGGGCGATGAGGCAAAGCCGCCGACCGAGCTGGCGCAGCGGTTCGAGGTGTACCGGCCGGCGCAGCTGGCCCTGGCCAAGGGCGACCGCATCCGTGTGACCCTTGGCGGCAAGACCAAGGACGGCAAGCATCGCTTGAGCAATGGCTCGCTGTTTACCGTCCAGGGGTTCAATAAGCGTGGGGACATTGTCGTGGATCACGGTTGGGTGATCGACCGCGATTTTGGGCACCTGACCCACGGCTATGTCCTGACCTCGCACGCCAGCCAGGGGGATACGGTGGACAAGGTGTTCGTGGCCATTTCGAGCGAGTCCCTGCCCGCGACCAATGAGCGAACGGCGTATGTGGCGCTTACGCGGGGTAAGGAAAAAGCGGAAATCTACACGGATGATCGCAAGGAATTGCTGAGAGCAATGAGCCGGCCGGACGATCCGCTGTCGGCGACGGAGCTTTCTCAAGCGGCGCCGGGGAAACCAGCACCGGCGATCGGGATGAAGAAACGCATGGCGTTCGCCCGCGGGTTTGCCGCTCATGGCATGCGGCATAACGCCGTGCCGCCGGCTCCGGTGAAAGACAGGAATGACAGAGGAATAGACCGCGATGGATGATTCCAACTATGAGGAGCGAATGCAGCGGAATCCTCACCTGGCAGGCTTCGCGGGGATTCTGCAGAGCAAGGAAGGCGAGGACGCGGAGGCGTCATCGTGTGGGGCGTTTGGCTATCTGCGCGGCATCCGCGACACGGCAGCAGCCGTGGAGTTCCGATTTCGCGACGGCAACAGTTTCTGGTTCCCATACTCGTGGATGGGAAGCGTCCAGTTCAATCCTTCTGTGGGGTTGCTGCTGAAATTCTCAGGCGACCTGGTCTATCTTGTCCTGATCCGGGGCAGCAATCTGGATCGGCCGATTAATGAAGGTGCGATCAATCTCACCCAGGCCGGCCTGCAACGGCACCGTGTGGTGTGGGTCCGGGAAATGAGCAAAGAAGAGATCCGTCAAGTTGGCGACAACGGGCCGACCATCGACAGCATCGAGGTCGCGGAATTCGATTCGCACGACGCGCTCAGGGAATGGGTGAAGCAAAAGGCTCCGGCGTTCCTGCGGTGAAAGCATCACAGGAAGCGTCGGTGTCCGGTGACGGTTACCGCACCAGACGCACTGCCCCGAGATCCGGCTGCCGTTCGTATCATGCCCAGCGGGCGGCGCATCCCCATCTGGTCCCCTGGAGAAAGCGGCGGCAATGACCACCCCACCCACGCCCCACGCTCGGACGAACCCAAGGCATGTCACCGCCATACCGCAAGGCCATAGAGAAGAGGCCACCGGCACTTCGGCACTTCGGCAGCCGTCACGACGCGCATTTCCCATCGATTATCTTGATTGCTCTCACTGTGAGTAGTTCCTGAGCTGAACTGAAGCTCAACCCGAGCGACCCTACGAACCCGGATATTATGTGTGAAACGGACCACGAGGCTTTACATTGGCTCCTCCCTGTGATGTACCCAGTTTACCGTACCATTGAGGAAACCCGCTGTGCCAAAATGCAAGCCTGCCGAACAACCCCAAGAACCCGTGGAAGACACCGCAAAGCAACGCCAATTCGCCCAGCTGGACCTGGCCACAATCAAGCTGAAGCGGATGCAAGAAACCAACGCAATCGCCTTCACGCACCGCGACGACTTGGGTCGCATCGAGGACGAACTGAAGAAGTTCAACTACTCCCCCGCCGAATCGGAATACATCCAGGGGCCGAAGGGTGAGAAGGGCATTCTGAGCTTTTCCTTCAAAGAAATCGAACGCCAGAACCAGTACATCAATTGCCTGACCGACAATGGGTGGCCTGTCAGCAACGGTGTACGTCCTATGGGTAGCTGCCGCATACTAACGTCAGCCGACAGTACTTATAGCCCTTCACGGGTTATTCGGATGGGGTTCTAAGTGAAATAAGTGAAATCACGAGCATATGTAAATTCCGATCCAATAGAGAAGCACCCTGCCGTCGAGTAGTGACACGGGGGGAACTGATGCAGCAACTCCATAATTAAAGTTGTCTCCAGCTCCTCCGCGTGTGTGACTTCGACCCAGACTGTAAACATCGAACTGCTTACCATCACTTTCATATACGAACGCGTTACCGAAACCGTCTGCTGGCACTTCTTTCTTGGAAATCATGGGTATCTCGGGGTAGCTCGCACACAGAGGAGGAGAGGTTGGTGGCTTGAGTAACGCTTTCAGTCCCTGATTGCTATTGGGAAATACACCGCAAGCTCTTTGATACTGTGCTAATTTGCAATAGTAGTCATTAAGCCGAACCTTAGTAAGGTTTATTCCTGAAATATGGCACCTCGATTCTTCACCATTGAGCAAACATTCATTGTAACCAATCGGCAGTAAGAAGAGAATTCCTATCCACGCCAAAGCCACTACTATAAGCGCTGCGAGATTCTTCTGCGTAAAATGCTGCCTCATCTCCTTTGTCCCTTCTTTAACGTTGCTATTAGATTCGTCTAACTACATGCATTAAGACCTCATTGATAGGGGTGATCCAGGTCATACACTTCAAGGACTGGTCAATACAACACTATCCCTCTCTGATATCAAGCCCTTTCCAACGTCAAGCTGGGCCTAATTAGCGGTGAACGTCGGGATCGAGCCATTGACGTGCTGTGCTACATCCGGAGGGATCGTCCGTGTGATGACTCCAAAAGCTGAAAGAACCTGTCGACGCAGGCGCAATCCGGCTGCCGCTCGTTAGCAACCGCGTCAGCTTGCCAAAGAGCGCCGCTGCCCGAATTTCCCCACAGGCTGCTGAAGGCCACTTCGTCCCAGGCAAGGAAATGATCGCCTTTATTCAAGCTTCTCCCACGTCCCGGGGGCGGGGCATTCCCTCCGCTCGTGACAAAGGTCAAACTGTTGGCGTCGTATTGAGGATCGAAGCGCAGCCCATCACCCAGGTCTAGGCCGTTCTCTACTGCGAAGTCGCCACTGCGCGAACCGAAGCTCAAGATTCGGAATGCATCGTTGAGGTTCGGCAGGAAGCCATTCAGTAAGCTGACATTGAGCGTGCCATCCAGCGTGGCGAGGCCGGTGACGACGAGCTGGCTGTAGTCGGTTCCGGCAGTGATGCCGCCAATCTCGATGTTGAGCGTGCCGCGTGCCGTTTGCGTGTAGTTACCCTGGATGGTGAGGATGCCTATCGGATTGATCTGGCCGGAGTTCACGACATTCCCGATGATCGTGGCCGAACCGGATAGCGTGCCGTCCAGGATGTTGACGGTGCCGCCGGCCGCCAAGATCGTCCCAGCCGCCAAGATGGTGTCACCGCTGTTCTGAGTGTAGTCACCGGTGAAGCTGAGCGTCCCGCTCTCCACATCAACCGTGCCGCCGTTGTTGGCGAAGGCAATGCCGATGGCAAAGATCGTTGTTCCCGTGCCGGTGATCTTCATCAGGGTGCCGGCATTGTTGAAGGCCCCGTTGCCGAGGAGGCTTTGATCATTCAGGATGTCGAACAGGCCACTGCTCGAATTGTTGATGACCGCATTGTTCGCGAGGATGAGGTTGCCGCTGTCGGACCAGATCGTGGTCCCGCCCAGATTCAGAGTCTGCCCGCCGAGCATCTTGTCCGCGGCACCGCTGATCGTGAATATGCTCCCGGCTGCCAAGCTGGTCGAGCCCGTGCCGCTCATCATGCCGCCGGTCCAGGCGAAGGAATTGGTGATGGTCAAGGCACCGGCAACGGTAAGCACGCCGCTGTCCAGCTCCAGATACGGGACACTTACCACGTCCGCAACATTGACCGTGGCACCCGCGATCTGAAACAGGCCGGCGCCGCCAAGCGCCGTGCCGGCATCCAGCGTAAACGTGCCCGCAAGCCAGAGCACCAGTCCTGCCTGGGCAACCGTGAAGCTGCCGCTATTGCTGCCGCCCCCGGCAAGGACCAACATGCCGTTGTACCGCACAATCGCCGAGCCCATTTGCGTGTACGCACCATTTGCTGAGAAGATGCTGCCGTAGCCGATGATCAGCGTGCCGGCATTCGCGAAGGCGCCGGCGGGGGTAAAGTTGCGGCCGTCTTGAATGGTGAAGCTGCCGGCGGCTGCATTGCTGGCGAAGTTGGCCAGGGCATCGTTGTTGGCCGAATCCACGATGTGGGCCGCCGGGCCGTCGAGGACGATATTCGCAGCGTTGATCCGAATGTCGGCGATTGGGAACTGGAAAGTGCCCGTGATCACATAGATGCCGCCGGTCAAGGTCGTGCCGGCGAAATTCGCAAAGCTCCCTGTTACGGTGAACGTACTGCCGGCGCCGATCACCAGGACACCCACATTGTTGAAGGTCACCGATCCGGCCGTCGCGAAGTTGCGGCCGTTCTGAATGGTGAAACTGCCCCCGTCAGCATTTGTGGCGAAGTTGGCCAGTGCGTCATTGTTGGCCAGATCCACAATTTGCGAGGTCGGGCTGTCCAGCACGATCGTGGCCGCATTCGTTCGGATATCGGCATTGGCAAACTGCAAGGTGCCGGCGATGAAATAGGTGCCGCCCGTTAACGTGAAGTCGGCGAAGTTAGCGAAGTTTCCCGTCACCGTGAATGAACTGCCGGCACCGATATTCAAGCTGCCCGCGTTCTCGAAGGTCCCGGGCACGGTGAATGTGGTGCCAGCGTCAATCGTCAAGTTGCCAAGATTGGTGAACGTTACCGACGCGCCCGCCGTGAAATTGCGGCCATTTTGAACCGCAAAGCTGCCGTCGGCCGCATTGACCGTGAAGTTGGCCAGGGCGTCGTTGTTCGCTTCGTCCACGATCTGAGCAGCCGGACCGTCCAAGACAATTGTCGCCGCGTTGGTGCGGATATCGGCGCCTATGAACATCAAAGTGCCGCCGATTACATAGGTCCCACCCGTGAGCGTCGATCCGGAGAAATTCGTGAAGGTTCCCGCCAGGTTGAGAGTGGAGGTAACCGGCACATAGAGCGTTCCGGTCACGGTGTAGGTGCCCGAGATGGTGAACGTGACGCCGGCGCCCACGATCAGGCTTCCCGGATTGACAATCCTCCCATCGATGGAGCCGCTCCCCAGCAGGTTGAGTGTCCCATACAACAGGAGGGATCCGATACTGGACTGGCTATAGACGCCGGTGGATGTGAACATGCTTCCGGTGTCGATCTCCAGGGAGCCGGAGTTGCTGAAGGCCCCAGCGGTAGTCAGGTTATTGCCGTTTCGGATAGTGAAGCTGCCGCCGGCCGCGTTGGTGGCGAAGTTGGCCAAGGCGTTGTTGTACCCCTGGTCCAGGATTTGAGCCGACGGGCCGTCCAGCACGACCGTCGCCGCGTTAGTTACGACGTTGGCGCCTGTGAATTGGAAGGTCCCGCCGATCAGGTAAGTGCCGCCAGTCAGTGTCGTGCCGGTGAAGTTTGCCAAGGTCCCGGTGACGTTAAACGTACTGCCGGAGCCGACCGTTAATGTCCCGGCATTGGTGAAGGCAACGGTCCCAGCGGTAACGAAAGATCCACCGCCCTGAACAGTGAAACTGCCGGTCGCGGAGTTCGTGGCGAAGGGGGCCAAGGCGTTCCTGTGGGATTCGTCCATGATTCGCGCTGCCGGACCGTCCAGCACAATCATGGCAGCATTGGTGATAATCGCAGCGCTCGGGAATTGCAACGTGCCGGCGATGATATAGGTCCCACCGCTGAGTGTGCCGGCACTGAGGTTCGTAAGTACGCCGCCACTGAGTGTGAAGTGATGACCACTGGTGATGGTGATGGTGCCGGTATCAGTAAACGACGGCGACGTGCCAAACTGGTTGACGGTCAGATCCCCGCCAGTGACGTTGAGGCTGCCGCTGTTAGCCGTAGCCGAGCTGGTGTTGATGGTCGTTGCCTCGTCGATCGTGAGCGTACCCTGGTTGTCGAGCTGGGCGTTCAGCGTGCGCGCCCCACCCGCACCAGCCAGGAAGTTCACGTTGGCTCCCCTGGAGTTGGTCAGCGTGCCGGTGGCCACCGTCAAGCTGGCCGAGGCGGCGCCGGTACTGGTCAGTTCGATCAGGCCGTTATTGGTGAATCCGTTGGCCACGGTCAGAGTGGCGTCGCCGGTGTTGTTCCCGAGCACGCGCAGCGCCGAATTGACCGCAGTGCTGAACGGAACGTCGATGGCGCTGCTGCCCTGGACAACCACCGTGCCCTGATTCACCAGCGCCCCAGTGCCGTCCAGCGTCGCATTGATCAAGAACAGGGTGCCGCCGCTGATGGTGAAGGTCGCGTTGATGACCGAGGGGCCGCTAATCGTCAGGAAGCCTGCCGAAAGACTGATAATAGCTTGGCTGGTGAGGCTATGGATCGCGTCGGCTCGGGCCACGGCATGCGTGATGGTGATGCCCTGGATATTGATCACGACATCGTCGCCTGCTCTGGGAATACGGTTGAGGTCCCAGTTGGCGGGTGTGTCCCAGTCGCCGCCGGCTGCACCGATCCAAGTAATAAGGGTAGACACGCCGGCCAGGGTCGTAGCTTCAGCGCTCGTGGGAGTCGCTTCCCGGTTACCCACGTTGTCAGTAGCGATGCTGTAGAAGCCGTAGCGATGGCCACTGACGCCAGTGAACGTTGCAGAGGTCTGGGTAGTCTGCCCGAGCCAGAGGGTGAACGAGCCGTTGTTATCGGAGACGTAGATATCGTAGAACGCGGTGCCCGAGCCGCCCGGATCATCCTGGCCGGACCAGCTAACGGTGAAGGCCGCCGGTGAGTTCGGCGGAAGGGCGGCGACGCTGCTGGTCGGGGCCCCAGCGTCGATGGTGACCTGCGCCTCCTTGGCCGTGTCCACGCCTTTGCTGGGGGCTTCGTCGTCCACTTGATTGGTGGAGATCGCGCCATTTTCGTCAAACGTAATCAGGGCCACATTGCGGATTTGAGTGCCGGTTGGTAAGCCCGCCTTGGGCAGAATCGTGTAGCTGATGTGGCCCGTACCGCGGCCGGTGCCGTCCTCGGGAGGCAGGAAGCCGGTCAGCACGTCCGGCGGCAACTGCATGTTGGGGTCGATGCTCTGGAACGTGGCGTAGACCTGGCCCGAGTCGCTGTGGATGCCAGCCTCGATCAGGACGTTGAAGGTCTTGCCGTTGTAGGTCATCGACAGCGTCGTCTGGTAGTGCTGGCTATTGGCGGGGATAGTCAGGATCATGTCCCCGAAGCCGATCTCCATCAGCCGGAAGGTCCTCCAAGGCAATCGCATCTTATTTCCCAGAAAATGCGGTCAAGATTTTCAACAGGGCCTCTTCGTCCCAGCCGGCAATCAGGCGCTTGCCGCGTAGGCTCGCTTTGCAGGAAGTGTCCTGTTGCAAAACGGACACCACCAGGC
>DATGIQ010000405.1:0-11474 GCA_035295665.1 Gemmataceae bacterium
GCCTGGTGGTGTCCGTTTTGCAACAGGACACTTCCTGCAAAGCGAGCCTACGCGGCAAGCGCCTGATTGCCGGCTGGGACGAAGAGGCCCTGTTGAAAATCTTGACCGCATTTTCTGGGAAATAAGATGCGATTGCCTTGCGTGTCAGGCGGGCTGGTCTTCTTCGCCGATGCCGACAACTACTTCAGCTTTTACAACAATCGGAATGCCGATCCGGCCCACTCACCCCTGGTTCAAGTTTCCAGCACGTGGGAAACCGCGGCCAATCCTCAATATGGCGGCGTTTCGTCCGCGGATTGGGATCCGTCGCAGTATAATTCGGTGAAGCTGCGTGTGGAAGGGACTCCGACCCAGATCACGTTCCTTTACGATTACACGGGTGCGGGTTTTCAAGTGGCCGGCACCGTGTCGAGCACTGCCCAGCCGGATGTGTTCGCCTTTCTGTCCTCTCTGGCCGGCAAACAGGTTGGCCTGTTAACCGACACGGGCGGCGGCTTCAATAACAGCCCCTTCTCGTTCAGCTACTTCAAGACCAACCTGGTGGTCTACCCCTACGAAGATGTCTTTGCCGGCAGCTTCAATTCCGCCCTTCCCTGGACCTTCAATGTAACCGGCAACAATCCCAGCGACACGGAAGACCCAAGCCATTATGCGTTTTCGCCCAGCTCGTTGGATATTACGGCCCAAGGCGGCTCGCTCTACGCGGCCAACAACAGCGCACACAACATTCCCAATCTCACGGTCGTGGCCCAACCGGATAACTGGTATGTCTACACCGCCGTCAGCACCGATTGGTCGATGGCCTCCACGAATACGTATGTCCATGCCGGGCTGATCTTCTTCAGCGACGCAGACAACTACTTCAGCTTTTACAACAACCGCAATGCCGACCCAGCACACACGCCCGCGGTTCAGGTCTCCTCAACGGCGGAATTTGGCGCCAGTGCACGCTACGGCGGGATCTCTTCGCTTGACTGGATTCCGACCACGGACCCCGTCCGGTTACTTGTGGTAGGGACGCCCACCAGCGTCAATTTCTACTTCAATCACACCGGCACCTGGCAAAAGGCCTTCGGCCAGGTATCGAGCACTTCCCAGCCGGACGTGTTCGGCCTGCTCACCAATCTGGTAGGCAACCAGGTGGGTCTGGAAACGGACACAGGCGCCGGCTTCAACACCAGCCCGTTCTCGTTCCAGTTCTTCCGGACCAACTTGCAGGTGGCACCGTGAAGTAACCCGACAAGAACCGGCAGCCCACAAGCCTCTGGCGACAGCGTCGAGGATCGCGCGACCCTTCGCTATCTCCTCGGTGCTTGTGGGCTGCCTGATCTGGCACGGCTTATTCACTCGTTAGGACCGAGCCAAGGCCATCAGGCGTTGCTCGGGGTTGTGCCGCACGCCGTGGGAGGAAGTCCAGGGGGGGGTCCAGCCGCGGCTCTCCAGAAGCTCGGAGAACTCCGCGAGGGAATCCACGACAATTTCCGGCCGGTACGCGTAGCCGTGCAAATCGTCCGCACACGTCCCGCCGCTGAGGACCAGAACGGTATGGTAGCCGAGCTGCACGCCGCCCAGGATGTCGGTTTCCACCGTGTCGCCGATGATGGTCGTCTCGTCGGTAGTGAGACCGAGTTCCTTGCGGGCGGCCCGCATCATGACCGGGCTCGGCTTACCGACGCTGAAGGCGCGGACACCCGTGGCTAATTCCAACATCGCCACCATTGCCCCGCAGCCGGGGCGCAGACCGTCCTGCGTGGGGCAATTGGGATCAAGATTGGTGGCGATCAATTTGGCACCGCCCAGGATCATGCGCACTGCCGCCTCCACCAGCTCAAGATTGAAGGTGCGCCCTTCTCCAACGACGACATAATCCGGCTCGTGATCCACCACGGCGTAGCCGTTTTGGTGCAACGCATTCAACAAGCCGCCCTCGCCAATCACGAACGCCGTCCCATTCGGCTTCTGCTGGGCCAGGAATCGCGCGGTTGCCATGGCGCTGGTGAAAATGTGCTCTTCTTCCACCTCGATCCCCAAGCGCGCTACCTTGGCGACCACGTCCCGGCGGGTACGTTGGCTATTGTTAGTGAGCAAGAGAAATGGGATCCGCCGCGCCCGCAGTTGCCCGACGAACGCATCCGCACCGGGAATCAGCTCCGTGCCACGGTAGAGTACACCGTCCATATCGATGAGATAGCCATGCTTCATTCTTTCCTCCTCATGCTCAACATGTGAGCATTTGATGAACCGTGGAGAGGAATTCAACAACCAGGAGAGGACAGCCAGGCAAGACAGAACGACAAGTCCGGTCGATTCTTCGCAAGTCCCATGCCAGTTTGTGTTGCGCGGAGTTCGCTGCCGTGTAATTCCTTATGGGTTCAGCAACTAGGGGCTCGGCGCGCTGCATTCACGACGATGTCCGCACCGCCGCGCCTGCATAAAGTGCGGGCACATCCTGCTGCAATGGCTACCAGACGCAGAATCTTCACGTTGCGGCAGGCGTGGAATCTTCAGGCCGGGACCCAGTGTCGTTTTTCCATGCCGGCTTCGACCATCTCTCCGAGCGTTTTCGGAGTAGACCGACCACGACAAACAGACCCAGGGGGACCATGTTGATCACGGGGCCAACGCCGAGCTGGAAGGAGCCACGAATATCAAACCAATGGACGAGAGCAATCAGCCCCCAGAAAATCGTCAGGGCCAAGTGGAACGGCCAGCTTCGCTCGTAATGCCAGAAGAACCAAAGTGCGATCAGGCCAGCGAAGATGAGGAGAGAGGCGAATTCCTGCATGACGTGCAGGGTATGCGGATTGTCTTGGCTGATGCCCCGAATGAGATCGCTCACGGCGGAGGGAAGCAAACCCGTACCGAGCAAGAGCACGCCGATGCCGGCAAGGAGAAACAGGACACCGACGAGACCGTACAACCCTCGGGCAAGCATTTTGCACATTTTATCTCTGAATTCCGTACTCTAAGCCGATAATACCTGTCTTGTACACCTTGTGCCCGGTCAACTTCAACTTTGCCCGCCCGGCCGGGGAAGGAAGCAGCGGAATTCCGCCACCCAAAAGCACGGGCTCCACAGCGACCTCCACGGTATCCACGAGTCGCGCATCGAGGAGAGTGCGGAAAAGCGCACCTCCACCAAACAGCCAGATGTCTTTGCCGGACTCCGCCCGCAGACGGCCAACCGCCTCCTCCACCTTGCCGCTAATGACCGTGATGTCCGGATGATCCCGTGGCCGCAGAGTGCCGGATACCACGACGAGCTTCATTCCCGGCATCATGCCGCCACCGCCGCCGGCCGACATGGCTTCGAAGGTACGGCGGCCCATGAGGAGCGTGTCGAAGCGCTGGTATGTCTTCTGGAAATCCATGTCAGGGTCCATGAGGATCCAGTCGTACTCCCCGTTGGGGCCGGCCAGGTAGCCGTCCAGACTCATGGCGACCGCATAGCAAATCCGCCGCATGCGAACCTCCGCCTCGGGAAGAAAGCTGAGAACCTGGCGATCCAGGCCCCGATTATGGTCACGCCAATGGCGGCAAGCAAGGGCCGCCCTTTGCGATTGACACCCAGTGGCCGCTCGTTATATTTGGCGAACCAAATTTGGGAAACCAAACCTCGGTGGATTTCCCATGCATCCGTCGTCGGGATAGAAATGGCCCGAACCAACTGTTGTCCAGGGAGGGACCAGCGATGGCACGTCCGCCGTCCAAGGATCTGACCGAGCGCGAGCTGGAAGTGATGCATGTGTTTTGGCGGCACGGCGAAATGACCGCCGCCCTGGCCCGCGACCAGCTCGCCGTGAACGGTCTCGACCGTACCTACACTACGATTGCCACCCTCGTGCGCATCCTTCACGAAAAAGGCTTCCTTGAACAAATCAACAACGAACGGCCCTTTCGGTATGCGCCAAGCCGATCGTACGAGGCCGTCTCCGGACGGTTACTCGGGGAAGTGCTCGACCGGGTATTCCGTGGCTCACGCGAGCAGCTCTTGTTGCGGCTCGTGGAACAGCGCCGGTTGACGCCAAACGAACGGGCGCTATTGCAGTCCATTCTGCGGGAGGAGGACCAATGAACGATCTCGCCATCCGCATATTCTGGCTCATGGGGCAGGTCACGCTTCTCTCTCTTGCGGCCGCCGGGCTCAGCGCCCTACTTTCCCGCTACCGTCCAGGAGCCGGGGCCGGTGTGGCGCTGGCAGGGCTCGGCGGCCTCGTTATCCTGACTCTGTTGGCGGCGAGTCCGATGCCCGTCTGGTGGTCATGGTCTCAGTTACTTCATGGGGAGGAAATCTCTCCCCCGACCGGGCCGGATCTTGCAATCTCCGCATCCCACACTCTGCCCGGCCAAAACGCGGAAGAAACGCCTTCGCCAACCGGCTCCCCATCCATGAGTTCCCTACCCGCCGCTGAGGGATGGACCCTCGGCGGCCTTCGCCGACTCTGGAGCCAACTCCGCCCCATCGGTAGGGCGGCCCGTCGAAGCCCGATCTGGGGACCCTATGTGAGCGTGGTTCTGCTGGCGGGTACGTGCTTTTTTGTGATTCGGATGCTCATCGGCCTCCATGCGGTCCGCCGCTGGCAAACGAATAGCCGGCCGGTCGACGATCCCGCCCTTCTTGCCTTGCTGACCCAGATGCATCATCAGATGGGGTGCCGTCGCGCCATCGATCTGCGCGAAACCACCGATGTCGGGGGGCCAGTGACGGTCGGTTGGCGGCGTCCGATCGTGCTCCTGCCTTTACCATGGCGCACCTGGAGCGAGGAGGAACTCCGGGCGGCATTGGCTCATGAGGTCGCTCATGTTCGTCGGGCGGACTATGCGGCCTGGCTGCTGGCCCGCTTCAGCGTGGCGTTGCATTTCTACCATCCACTCGCCCATTGGCTGGCAGCCCGGCTGCACTTGCAACAGGAGTTGGCTGCCGACGCCCTGGGGGCTCGCCATGCCGGCGGCCGGCGGGTGTACATGAGGGCGCTGGCCCGGCTGGCATTGCGGCAAGAGGAAACCCGATGTGCGGAGCCGGCCAGGGCGTTCCTGGCGATCCGCGAAACGTTGCTCAGGAGGATTGCCATGTTACGGACAGAGGAGACAAGCCGCGGCGGGACCTGGTGTCGGCCGCTGGCGGTCCTGGTACTGGGTCTCGTTATCGTAGGCGTCTCGGCCTTGCGCGATCCGGCACAGGCTAGGGAGAAGCCATCTGCAAAAAACCCGGAAACGAAGCCTGCGCCGACACCGGGCTTGGAATCGGGCGAAAAGTCAACGGCGGTCCAACGGCCACCGTTTGAGTACCTGTTTTGTGCTCCCGAGGCAGCGGGCTTTTTCGCATTTCGTCCGTCGATCTATTTCCGTTTGGACCCGCGGAGGAAGGAGGAAGCCAACAAAGCCATTGCCGCCGTGTTGAAAGAGTTTGGCGGCCCGGAGTCATTTCCGAAGGTCGAAGAGATCGAACAGATCAGTGGCTGTATTTTTCTGAAATACAATGAAAAAGCTCCCAAAGGCCAGCGTGGCCAGCTGATGGGGAGCTTGCTCATCCTCCGCACGGCCAATGCGCACGATTGGAAGCAAACCCTCGAGGGCCTCGTCACAAAGATCCTCCCCATTCCGTACGAAGGACAGACGTATTACAAGATAGCCGTCAGCGATTTCAAGAATCCCGCCATGGCTGAGATGTCAGCGGCCATGCTCACGGGAGACGCCAAAACGTTTTACTTCTTCCAACCAGACGCGCACACGTTGGCCATGGGTTCGGAGGAGCAGTTCAAAGAGATGATCCGCAACGGTCCCAGAGCCAAGCCTGCCTGGGCAGTGGCCGCCGGCTGGGAGCATGTCGAGCACAGCGTCTTTGCCGCTGCCCTCACCAACCAGGATCAGCGCTTCGCCAAGGAATGGCTGAAAGCCCCGCCGGACGAGGTTCCGGGAGAGGCCCGCACTGCGATGGCGAAGACCACCGACCTGGTGCTGGGCATTGATTATGATGGCGAACTGCGGAGCGATCTATTCACGGCTTGTGCCACTCAGGAAGACGCGGTCGCTGTAGCGAACATCGCCCTTCAGTGCATTCGCAAGGGCCAGGCGCTGCTCGACGCAACCCAGGGAACGTCTCACGACGCGGAGCCCGAGCTGCTGTGGTGCAAGAGGTTTCTGGAACAGACGAGTGTCGGCCTGCAGCGTGGAGCGGGCGATCGGAAAGCAGCCCTCGTGCATATTCAGGGTCATGTGAAGGCAAACGTTCCGGAGTTGATCGAGTTGTTGACCAAGGCGAAGGTCGAAGCCGTGGAGGAGAAGGACAATTAGCAGCTCGGCGTGGTCGCTGCGGAGCCGGGGCAGCAGCCGCCCGTGGATGGCTGCTGTCCTGGTTCCATGCATCATTGGTGATCCAAGACCGGCAACGCTTTCAGCCCGCGCAAAACCAATCCAGGCCGCCAGCGGAGCTTCTCCGGCGCAACTCCCAGCCACAACTTGGGGACCCGACGCAACAACGTGGCGATGGCAATCTGTGCCTCCAGCCGGGCGAGTGGTGCCCCCAGACAGAAATGCGTGCCGATTCCGAAGGATAGGTGCTTGTTCGGCTCGCGGGTGATGTCCAAGACATCGGGATCGGGAAACTGCTGTTCATCTCGATTAGCGGAGGCAATCACTCCGAAGACCATTTCTCCGCGGGGGATGGTAGCGCCGGCAATCGTCACCTCTTCGCGGGCAAAGCGTTCGGTGGCCGATTCCACAGGGCTAGCGTAGCGCAGCAATTCTTCCACGGCCGGCTTGATGAGCGTGGGGACGTTCCGCAACTTTTCCAGCTGATCGGGATGCTCCAAGAGAGCCAGCATGCCGTTGCCGATCAGGTTGACTGTGGTTTCGTGCCCGGCCACCAACAAGAGAAAAATCATCGCGACCAGTTCTTCCTCGGTCAACGTATCGCCGGCTTCCTCGGCCTTGGTCAGAGCGCTTACCAGATCGTCTTGCGGATTGACCCGTCGCTTGTGGATGATTTTGCGGATGTAACGCATGAGTGCCCAGGCGTTGGGGACAGCTTTCAACATTCGCCAGCTCGAAGAGGCCGCCGAGACAAGGGCATTCGACCAGCGGTGGAACGCATGACGGTCCTGTACCGGCACGCCTAGCATTTCCGCGATGATTGTCGTCGGTAGCGGCAGGGCGTAGTCATGGATCAAATCGAAATGCCCTCGGCCTTCCACGGCGTCGAGTAGCTCATTGGTGAGCTGCTGGATCCGCTCGCGCATCTGGTCGATGAGGCGAGGCGTGAACGCCTTCTGCACCAGTCCCCGCAGGCGCGTGTGATCGGGAGGCTCGAGGTCGAGCATGTTGCGCTTTAGCGGCTTGAACCACTTCCGAAACCAGGGCCGATTGGCCAGCTGCTCCGGCGTCATGGCCTTGGCGGCTTCCTTGGTCAGGCGTTCGTCCTTCAAGATGGTGGCCACATCATTGTAGCGCGTGACCAGCCAGGCAGTTTCCCCCGTCGGCAACACCGTGCGGAACACGGGCGCTTCCTTCCGTAGCCGGGCGTAGAAAGGATACGGGTTCGCCTTGAATTCGGAGCTGGCGATGTTTACACGATCGTGTGACGATCGGCCATTACTGCTCAACAGTGCGGATAAACCCATTCGTCGATTCCTTCCCAACCCGCTGCATACATGGGGATATGGTAACGGACTCAAGGAGCAGACACCAGCCAGCATCCGATCCGGGCGTCCGGCGGCGATTCGTGCCAGAAGCCTTGCCCGCCACAGACCACAGGGGCTAGACTCAAAGACGGCGAGCCGCGGTGTTGTTGGTCCATTCGCTGACCGGCAGGATTTCCATGTACGAGTCCACCATACCAACCTTTGCCATCTCGGTGCCAGCCCGGCGGAAGCCGCGCCGTTGGCTTGTCTGGATCCTGTCGGTGCCGCTGTTTGCGGGGCTAGCCTACATGAGTCTGGCATTTTATCTGAACGGGCAAAATGAGCGCGAGCTGCGCAAAGCCGAGGCCGAGGCCGATCTTCTCGATCCGGGGTGGCGGCTTTCCGATCTGGAAGCGGCTCGAGCCCCGGTGCCAGATAGTGAGAACGGCGCCCTTCAGCTCTTGGCTGCCGCAAAGCTCGTTCCGGCGTCATGGCCCAAGCTTCCACCACCAGCGAAGGACGACAGATGGGGGGATCGCCTTCTAGAGTTGGCTCCGCAAATGCGTCCGGGAAGAAAACTTCTCGATGCGATGGATGAGGCCATGAAACAGGTCCTGCCGGGGTTGGCGGAGGCACGGCGATTGGCTGCTTATCCCCGAGGCCACTACGGAATTACCTGGAGCAACAAGCTTTTGCTCCAGACTGCGATTACGCATCTGGATCTTGTCCACCGCATCCAGCGGGTCCTTTCTGTCGACGCGGTGATGTTGGCTGAGCGCGGGGACATGAGTGGCGCCGCTCAGTCCTGCCTGGCTCTGCTCAACGTGGGCCGTTCCATCGGGGATGAGCCACTACCGATATCGCAAATCTTTCGAGTCAACTGCCAGCTGGCGGCTGAACGCAGCATGGAGCGGCTGCTCGCCCAGGGCGAGCCATCCGCGGCCGTGCTCCAGAAGTTGCAACAAGAGTTGGAGGATGAAGCAGCACAGCCATTGTTGCTGCGGGCCTTTCGCTCCTACCGTGCCACCATGCATCAGGATCTCGCTGCGCTCCAATCCGGGCAGGTCGATCGCCGCAGCCTTCGTCTTGTCAATCCCTACGGGCTCCCGGACCAAGCACTCACATGGAACGATACGTGGCGAGCGCGGGCCTGCCACCCTGATTACTTGCGCTATTTGAACGAGCTGGTTGAGGTAGCCAAGCTTCCGCCAGAGCAGCAGAGCCCGCGGCTCGACAAGCTCGAGCTTCCATCGATCCAGAAGCCAACCATTTCTTTCCTGCTCGAAATCCCCGATAAGCAACTTCGCGCTCTTCACCACCGATTCCTTGCTGCTGTGGCATTGCTTCGCTGTGCCGAGACGGGCTTGGCCATCGAACGGTACCGCAGAGATAGCCAACGGTGGCCGGGGGCATTGGCGGATCTCGTGCCGGTATATCTCCGCCAAGCACCGCGTGATCCATTTGACGGTGCTGTGTTGCGATATCGGCACTTGGAAGATGGCGTCGTGATTTACAGCATCGGACCCGATGGCCTGGATCATCATGGCCAACTGAAGCGCGACATGCAGACGTTTGAAGGATTTGACCTCGGCTTTCAACTGTGGAACGCTGCGAACCGCCGCCAATCGGCCGCGGCCGATCTTGATGACGAGATCGACCGGGACGAATCATGAATTTCCGGGCCGTTCGAGAACAGACATCATGGCCTGGACCACGGGATCACCGTGTGCAGGATGCGTCACTTTTTTCAGGCAGTGAATTTCTCAGATTCGCCGGGCGGGGGCAGCTCGGTACGATCGGAAAAAGGAACGTCCTAAGTGGGGCTGGTATGACAGCGAACTCAAACTCCTTGGCATAGCAAATGCACGTTATCACGGTCGGACTCAGGGATGGCCTGAACCATACCGGGCCGTGGCCTGGAGACTCGTTTGATGATTCAAGAAATGAGATCATTATTGTGAGATGGTAGACGCTCATACCGCGTTGCGTTTCCCGTCCACCTCCGGAACGAGATGTTGAGGACCATGTCGCCGGTGACAAGTCGGGATCCAGGAACTCGGAGCTCTGTTAGCCAGCAAATATCCGTTCTGTCTGTTGGGAACCACGGGAAATCTGCCTCAGCTTTTCACGCCACTGGAGTCGAAGCGCCCCACAAAGGTGGGGGTTGTCAGGCACACTCTACCTGCTGTAATTCCCGCACCACTGGAATGGAATTCCACGCCTAAACCAAGCGCTGACAGGAAGATCGGCGCTCCCTCCTAACCAGCAACGTTGCCGGATTTGGTCAATGACCACGAGTCGAGCTTCGGGCATTCTCTGTGAATGCCGGAATACAAAGCGGTTTGTCCGTTGATGGATGCTACCGAAGTTGGCGAGCAATTTCGGATCGCGTTCCGCGCATTCTCCGTTGAATGCCGGGGCGTCCTTTGTTTCTCTTTTATGAGGATCGTATCATGTGGCCCAACACGCTCGAACGTCGCGGCTTCCCCGTAGCCGGCCGCCGACAGCCTGTCCGCCGTACGTTTCGTCCATTTTTGGAAGCGCTGGAATCGCGCTTGGTGCTCCAGGGAGCTGCCATTACTTCCCTCAGCACTTCCTCCGTCCCCGAAGGATCCCCGGGCTTCACGCTCGGAATCAATGGTTCAGGCTTTGCGCCCGGTGCCTTCGTATTCTGGAACAACACCATATTGCCGACTACTTTCGTCAATGGCAACCAGCTCAACGTGGACATTCCGGCCTCACTGTTGACGGAAGATACAAGCATGATGAACGGCGGCCCGGTTACCGTCTCGGTCCTCCAAAATGGCACGCTTTCCAACACAGCGCAGTTGAACATTGCCGAAGCTCCGATCGCCGTCACCGGGGGATTTGGCTTCACGGGCCCCTTGATCACCAATGGAACGGTGGCTACGTTCAGCGACACGGGCGGCGCCGAGCTGCCTTTCCCCCAAGACTATCAGGCCACGATTAACTGGGGTGATAACTCTATCTCGGGCGGGACAATTACCGGTCCAGATCAAAATGGACTGTTCACAGTTACGGGTAATCATGCTTACACGACACTGAGCCCGTACACGATCTCCGTGACGGTCACGCATGAAACTTCTCCGCCGGTGACGATCACGGACGTCGTCAATCAAAGTCAGGTGACCACGAACACGCTGGGACCAATCACGGGACAGGAGCTCCAACCACTCAATAATGTGCCGGTGGTGACCTTCCAAAACCTGAGTGGTCAGCCAGCCAGTGCCTTCAATGCGACGATCAACTGGGGGGATAATAGCACCTCTACCGGTACGGTCACGGGGCCGGATCAAAACGGCTTCTTCACCGTGACCGGCAGCCATACCTATGCTGAGGATGGCGAGGTGGAACAGGACCTCGTGGATGCCTTCCCGGTTACCGTTACTATCACCGATGGCATGTCGGCCACGGTGACCACGACGGCCAACATCGCGGAGGAGAATACAATCGTGGGGCCCAGTGGTGGCCCGGTCATCACCGGTCAGGAATTGCAGCCGATCAACAATGTCGTGGTCGCCACCTTCGGGAATGGCAATGGCCAATCGCCCAGTGCCTTCCATGCGATGATCAATTGGGGGGATGGCACAACTTCAGCCGGTACGATCACGGGGCCGGATCAGAATGGCGTGTTCACGGTTACTGGCAGCCATACCTATGCTGAGGATGGCGAAGTGGAACAGGACCTCGTGGATGCCTTCCCGGTTACCGTTACTATCACCGATGGCGTGTCGGCCACGGTGACCACGACGGCCAACATCGCGGAGGAGAATACAATCGTGGGGCCCAGTGGTGGCCCGGTCATCACCGGTCAGGAATTGCAGCCGATCAACA
>DATGIQ010000406.1:0-3473 GCA_035295665.1 Gemmataceae bacterium
CCGGCACGAAATAAAACCACCGGCGTGAGAGCATGGCCTGGTCGGACAGGCCAACCACCCGGCGGGCCAGCAGATTGAGCCCGCGGAAATCGTAAAGAAGCCAGCCGTCATAGCCAAGTTGTCCAAGGGCGGTTTGCACCGCGGCGAGATCGAACATGGGGATGCTCCCATTCTCGTGGTCTTCGGATCCTGCATGGGCGTTGGAAACCGTGAAATCATCGAAATTGTACGGATTGGATCCGCCATCGCCCTGCTGAAACGGATGTGATAACATCGTTGACAGGGAGTATCTCCCTTACCATCCCACTGCGGAGGGAAAGATGAGCAACCAGCAGCGCGGCCCTTACGCCGTAGAGCCAGGTGAATCTTCGCGTCTGTTGGCGAAACTCAAGGAGAAGTGTGCGCGCCACCAACAAACGATCCAGCGATTGGAGACAGAAAAAAGCGCGATGCCGAAGAGCTTGCCGCCGTGCAGGCAGAACTCAAGGAGTATCAGCACTTCATGAACAAGTGGATGGCCGAACAATTTCCCAAAGATCATTGGCCAGATTTCAGAGAAGAGAACTATACCATCGCGGCTGAAGCTGGGATCGCGGAACTGGAACGTCAGGAAGGATTATGAGTGCGCCGAACGGGAGCGTATACGAAGTCGTACTCTCTGAGCAGGTTCGCGACCAACTCAGGGACCATTACCGTCGAGCTAAAGTCAAGGGACAGGAAGTCCATGTTCTGTCCGCTGTGAAACGGATTGTCGCCCGTCTTCGCATGGAACCCCTTCGATTTGGTGAACCGAGGTATACGCTATCCCATTTACATGGAGATGCGCCACGGCGCCGCGCAACCACTTGGGGTGCAGTATACTGTGCACGAGGAGCGACGAATTGTTTTCATTCGTAACTTCGCGAGCTGCTCGTGGGAGTAGACTTCTGAGCTCGTCGATCCGCACGTTTGGTCACGACATGTTGGTCTGGAAAGGATGGTATCTCATGCGGGATCCGCTCGTCTTCGGTGTTCTACTTTTCGCCTTATCGAGCCCCTTGTTCACGCTTTCCGCCATGGCGCAAAAACCCGCTTATCCTCCGACGCACAAGGAACCCGTCACCGAGAATCTTCATGGCGTCGAAATCACCGATCCGTACCGCTGGCTGGAGAATGCCGACAGCCCCGAGGTCCGGGTCTGGGTCGAGAAGCAGAACCATCTCACCGAAGAATTCCTGAGCAAGCTGCCCGGCCGGGAGAAGATTCGCGAGCGGTTGAATGTGTTGCTCGACATCGGCACCCTCGGCACGCCCCAACCGGCCAAGGGTCATTACTTTTTTACCAAACGCGAAGGCAAGCAAAACCAGGCCGTCCTCTATGTCCGGGATGGCGTGAAAGGCAAGGATCGTGTCCTGGTCGATCCGAATACCCTTGCCGCGGATGGCACGACGGCCCTCGACTGGTGGTTTCCCAACCGCGACGGCCGGCTGGTCGCCTATGGTCTGTCCAAGAACGGCAGCGAGCAATCGACTCTGTACATCCGCGACGTAGCCAGCGGCAAGGATTTGCCAGATGTGATCGAGCGAACTCGCTACGCCTCGGTGGCCTGGCTCCCGGACAGCACCGGCTTTTTTTACACCCGCTACCCGGCGGTCGGCAGTGTTCCGCCCGGGGAAGAGAATTATCATCACCATATCTTCTTTCATTCCCTGGGCACGGATCCGCACAAGGATCCTAAGGTATTTGGCGAAGGTCGGCCGGCCGAGGATATGCCGGCCGTGGACCTTTCGCCGGATGGCCGATGGCTCGTGGTGACGGAGCATCAGGGCTGGGCCAAAACGGAAGTGTTTTTCAAAGATCGGCACCAGCCCGACAGCCCGTTTTTTCCCCTGATCGAGAAGGTTCCGGCCATTTATGACGTAACGGTGCGCAATGATCGCTGGTATGTGCACACCAACGAGCAGGCGCCCCGTTACCGGCTTTTCCAAGTTGATCCGCTCAAGCCGCAGCGATCCCATTGGAGGGAGGTGGTTCCGGAAGGGGAGGATGTGCTGGAGAATATCGCAGCCATCGGGGATACATTAGCTGCCCAGTACATGCACCAGGCGTCGTCCCGATTACGATTGCTGGATCGGCACGGGCAACAGTTGCAAGAAGTGGAATTGCCGACGCTCGGGACGGTGTCTGGGCTGGGCAGCGAATGGGATGGCCAAGAGTTGCTGTTTGGCTTCCAGTCGGACACGATGGCCCCGACCGTCTACCGAGTGGATATGAAGACCCGGCAAAGGGACGTCTGGGACAAGATCGAGGCGGACATCGACCCATCACGCTACGAGGTGGAACAGGTTCGCTATCCGTCCAAGGATGGCACGCACATCACCATGTTCCTGGCCCACAAGAAAGGGCTCGCGCGCAATGGCCGGATTCCGACCCTACTCACGGGCTATGGTGGGTTCAATATCAGCAGGACGCCGGTGTTCAACGCGAGCCGATTTCTTTTTCTGGAGCAGGGCGGTCTGATCGCCACGCCCAACCTGCGCGGCGGCGGCGAATACGGCGAAGCATGGCATCAGGCAGGGATGCTGGGCAAGAAGCAGAACGTCTTCGATGATTTCATCGCCGCGGCCGAGTGGTTGCAAAATCAGAAGTACACCGGACGAGAGCACTTGGCCATCCTGGGTGGGTCGAACGGGGGCCTGCTGGTCGGCGCGGCCCTGACCCAGCGACCGGAGTTATACCGGGCGGTGGTGTGTCAGGTGCCGTTGTTGGACATGCTGCGCTATCACAGATTCCTGATCGCCCGGCTCTGGATCCCGGAATACGGTGCCGCGGAAGATCCGGAGCAGTTCAAGTGGCTCTACGCCTATTCGCCGTACCACCATGTCCGGGATGGCACACGGTATCCGGCGGTACTGCTGGAAGCGGCCGAGTCGGACAGTCGGGTCGATGCTCTTCATGCGCGCAAGATGGCGGCCCGTCTCCAAGCGGCGACCGCTTCGGATCAACCGATCTTGCTGCGGTTGGAGACAAAAGCCGGTCACGGAGCGGGCAAGCCGCGGTCGAAGATCTTGGACGAGCTGACGGATGTCTGGAGTTTCATTTTCTGGGAGCTGGGGATGCGGATGTAGGAGTTTCTGGACGCTTGCTGCGTGGCTCGCTGCAGGGGCGCGTGGACTTGACAAGGTTTGGGAGGAAGTGATAACAATAAGCGCACGTTCAAGCGAGAAAAATCGGGGCGTGGCGCAGTTTGGCTAGCGCGCCTGAATGGGGTTCAGGAGGTCGCTGGTTCGAATCCAGTCGCCCCGACTCATAAAGGCTTGTCGGGAGAGAACTTCTGACAAGCCTTTTTTCTTAAAACCAGCCTGTCCCGACTGAGGGCAGAGTTCCGGAAAACGAGCTGCCCGTGAGCGGCAAACTCATGGGTAGCTCGAAGCGAACCTTTCGGTCCGGCTTAGCGGCAAGCGCGGCTGCGGCAGCGTCAGGAGGACTCCCAG
>DATGIQ010000407.1:0-9468 GCA_035295665.1 Gemmataceae bacterium
ATAGTGGGGTCTCCGTGCGGGTAGACAGAATATCCAGCTGCAAAACTATCCGCGCGAGGCCCCTTTGCCCAGCCCAGCTGACGCAGCAACCCTCATAAAGCCAATGCGTTATGCATATGCGGAAGGGCGGTTACGCCCAAGGAATATGACTACGAGCACCTCTGGACCATCAATGTGGCCGAAGCTTTGAAAGAGCCGCAGCCGGGCAAGCAGCGCACCCAGGGCAAGGACTATAGTATGGGCCGCTTCTCCTGGTCGCCCGATGGATCCAAGATCGCCTTCGACGCCACCCAAAATCCCGATCTGATTCAGTTGGGCACGGCCGACATCTACATTCTCAGTCTGGCCGATGATGCGGTGAAGAAAATCGTCTCTCTGCCTGGGCCGGATGCCAATCCCCATTGGTCGCCCGACGGCAAACAGCTGGTCTTCGAATCGGCGATGGGCAATCCGAATTTCTTTCACGGCAACCGCCGCCTTGCCGTGATCCCCGTAGACGGGGGCACGCCGCGCTCGCTCACCGAGGATTTCGATGAAAATGCTTCCCTGATCGACTGGAAGCCCGGCGGGATCTACTTCTGGGGGTTGCAAAAAGCGAGCGCCCATCTTTTTCACGTGCACCCCGACCAACCCAAAGTCACTCGCCTCACCAGCCCCGATAACTTGCTGACCTTCGATTTTTCGCTGACGCACGATGGCCAGCAGATGGCTTTTACCGCGGGCTCGCCCAGTTCGCTCAATGAAGTTTTTGTCTCCGAAGTGAATCGCTTCGCACCCCGCAAGCTGACCGACATGACCGAGCAAACCCGGTCGTTGATCCTGGGCAAATCCGAAGTCATCTCCTGGAAGAGCCACGACGGCACGGCCATTGAAGGCGTGCTGACCAAGCCAGCCAACTTCGACCCGACAAAGAAACGACCGCTCTTGTGCATCATTCATGGCGGCCCCGCGGGCACCGACCTGCCCACGTTGCTGGCCAGACGCTACTACCCGGCCGACATTTGGGCTGGCCGGGGTGCCCTGATCCTGCGCGTCAACTATCGCGGCAGCGCCGGCTACGGCGAAAAATTCAGGCAGCTTAATGTCAACAATCTTGGCGTCGGCGATGCGTGGGATGTTCTTTCCGGGATCGATCATCTGATCAAGCTTGGCTGGGTCGATCCCGCGAAGGTCGGTTGCATGGGCTGGAGCCAAGGCGGCTATATCTCGGCCTTCCTGACCACGTCGTCGGACCGCTTTGCCGCCATTTCGGTCGGTGCCGGCATCTCGAACTGGGCGACCTACTATTACAACACGGATATCACTCCGTTCACGATCCAGTATCTCGGCAAGGACCCGATTGCCGACCCAGCGATTTACCAGAAGACTTCACCGATGTCTTATATTCAGAAGGCAAAGACTCCGACGCTCATCCAGCACGGCGAGAACGATAAACGCGTACCGATCCCGAACGCCTACGAATTGCGGCAAGGCCTCGAGGATCGGGGTGTCAAGGTCGAGATGATCGTCTATAAAGGCTACGGCCACGGCATTACCAAGCCGCGCTCCCAGCGTGCCGTCATGCAACACAACCTCGCGTGGTTCAACCATTATCTTTGGGGAGACCCGCTCCCCGACTTTGCCAACCCGGAGGTACCCAAAGCGGCGAAGTCAGCGGACACGCCCTCGGAAAGATGACAAGAATACAATGGAAGCCCTCTGCACCTCTCGGGGAATGGGACCGAGGCACGCGGGCCTAGCGATGAACAAGGGGATGAAACATGAAGGAACGCATCGTGGTCCTGGTTGGGTATGCCGTGCTGGCGTGCCTGACCGTGCCGGCATTGGGGCAGCCGCGCGACGGCATCAACCGCGACGGGCAAGAGACAGTCGAATACGACTCAACAGCGGCGGTGAACCAGCGTTCCCCTACCATTAAGGACGTTTACAAGGATCACTTTCTTATCGGCATGGCCGGAGACCTGCCCGGCAACTACTCGGATGAGGAACTGGGCCTCGTCAAGGAGCACTTCAACAGTGTCACGCCGGAAAACTGCATGAAGCCGGGTCCGGTTCACCCCAGCGAGGACATGTGGAGATTCGAGCGGTCCGACGCCCTCGTGAAATGGTGCATCGATAACCGCATGGCCATCCACGGCCATACGCTCGTGTGGCATTCGCAGACGAACAACTGGTTTTTCCGCGATGGCGACAAGGCGGCCGTCACCCAGCGCATGAAGGACCATATCCGCACGCTGGTGGGGCGCTACAAGGGAAAAATCCGGGGCTGGGATGTCGTCAACGAAGCGATCGGCGACGGCGGCAATACCGAGACGGCCCAGACGGAGCACCTCCGCAATTCCTCGTGGATGAGGGCCGTGGGACCGGAATATCTGACGCTGGCGTTCCAGTTTGCCCATGAGGCCGATCCTGACGCCAAGCTGTATTACAACGACTACGGTATCGAGGCCGGCCCCAAGCATGGGAGTTCGATGGTGCTGCTCAGACGCCTGATCAAAGACGGCGTGCCGATTTACGGCGTAGGAATCCAAGGCCACTGGAGCACAGCCAATGTCCCCTATGCCGCCCTCGACAAGGCGATTGCCGACTATGCCGCGCTCGGACTGAAAGTTAGCATCACGGAGCTGGACGTGACGATCCGTGGTGCATCGGGGGGACAGTTTGGCCGCGGTCCCGGCGGCCGCGGGCGGGGCGAAGTCTCGCCGCCGTCACCACAGGATCTCAAGGCCCAGGCGGACGCTTATGCCCGGTTGTTCGCGATCTTCATCAAACACAAGGATGTGGTGGAGCGCGTGACGTTCTGGGGGCTTAGCGACCGCCGCACCTGGCGTTTTGGACAGCACCCGCTGATCTTCGACGCCAACAACCAGCCGAAGCCGGCCTATGCAGCCATCGTCGATGCGCTCCTGCATCCGAACCCTGACTTGGCCGCACCACGATAATGAGCATGGTTGGCCGGGATTCCTGTATCGTGACCCCGCGCGCCGGAACGCCGAGTAACTTTCGTGCTTCTCCCGGTGCAGGAGAGGGTCTCGATCCCGCCGAAACGGAAGGCGCCACGCATGGATCAAGTCGAATCGGCTCCGCCGAAAGCTTCTCCTTTTCGTATGCCGGGGCTCCGCTGGTGGATGATGGCGCTGCTCATGCTCGGTTCGATCTTGAATTACCTGGCGCGGCAAACGCTGTCGGTGGCCCAGGTGCAGCTACAAGGTTCGCTCGGCATCTCGGAGGCAGAGTATTCATGGATTACCGGGGCGTTTCAAATCTCGATCATGTTCCAGCCCATCTGCGGTTACGTTCTGGACGTGATCGGACTCCGGACCGGGTTGGCGATCTTCGTCGCGGCATGGTCCGCCATTAATATGGCGCACGCGCTGGCGGGGTCGTGGAAAGGCCTGGCGTTCCTGCGCGGGCTGATGGGTTTTGCCGAGGGCTCGGCGAACCCGGCCGGGATGAAGGCGACGGCCGAGTGGTTTCCTGCGCGGGAACGAGGCCTTGCGGGCGGGATCTACAATATCGGGGCGTCAGCTGGGATGATGCTGGCGGGGCCACTGGTCGCCTTTGCCGTCGTTTACTGGAACTGGCAAAGCGCCTTTGTAATCAGCGGCGGCCTGGGTTTGGCGTGGGTTGGTCTGTGGCTCGTGCTCTTTGAATCCCCCGCACGCCATCGCTGGCTATCGGACAAAGAGCGTGACTACATCGCAACCGGGCAGGAAAAGACACTCCAGAACTGCGGAAAGCCTTCCCTCCGAGAGATCATCCGACAGCGGAATTTCTGGGGGATTGCGATCCCGCGTTTCCTGGCTGACCCCACATGGGGCGCCTTGTCGTTTTGGCTGCCGCTGTATTTGGCAAAGGAGCGGAACTGGGACCTCAAGACCATTGCTATGTTTTCCTGGCTGCCGTTCCTGGCGGCAGATTTTGGTTGCATCTTCGGGGGGCTGCTGGCTGCGACACTACAGAAGGTTGCAGGCGTGTCGCTGATCAATGCGCGACGGTTCGCGTTTACGGCCGGCGCCGGGCTGATGGTCAGCGTGGCGTTTGCCGGTCGAGTCCAGGACCCGTATCTGGCGATCCTGCTCTTCAGCCTGGCCGGTTTTGCCCATCAGACTCTATCGGTGACAGTCATTACGATGTCCTCGGACCTGTTCCGGCGGAGCGAGGTGGCGACCGTGGCCGGTCTGGCGGGAACGTTTGGCAACGCCGGCGTGCTCCTCTTTACCTTGATGGTCGGCGCGCTGGTGACGCAAATCGGCTATGCGCCGTTCTTCGCCTGCCTGAGCGTGCTGGATATCCTCGGGGCGATTGTCTTGTGGACGCTCGTACGGGAGCGGAGGGCCGAGTGAACATCACCAATCCCATTGTGCCCGGCTTCAACCCCGATCCTTCCATTGTGCGCGTGGGCGACGATTATTACATCGCCACCTCGACCTTCGAGTGGTACCCCGGCGTGCAGATTCACCACTCCAAAGACTTGGTGCATTGGCGGCTCCTGACGCGGCCGTTGCGGCGGGCCAGCCAGTTGGACCTGCGGGGAGACCCGGATTCCTGTGGCGTCTGGGCGCCGTGCCTGACCTACGCCGACGGTCTCTTCTACCTGGTGTACACAGATGTGAAGCGCTATGGCCGGGCTACGGTCGGCGGCATCTCCAGCGCCTCGCTGCGCGACTTCCACAACTATCTGGTAACGGCCCCGCGCATCGACGGCGACTGGTCGGAGCCGATCTACCTAAACAGCGGTGGCTTTGATCCGTCGCTGTTTCACGATTCGGACGGCCGAAAATACCTCGTTCACATGCTCTGGGACCATCGGCCAGGCCAGAATCGATTTGCCGGCATTGCGCTGCAAGAATTCTCGCCTCGCGAACAGAAGCTGATCGGCCGGCGCCGGCTCATTTTCCGGGGCACGTCGATCGGCTTCACCGAAGGGCCGCATCTGTACCAACGCGACGGAACCTATTATCTCCTGGTCGCCGAGGGCGGCACCTTCTGGGGCCATGCCGTCACGATGGCGCGGTCGCGGACCATTGAAGGACCCTACGAAGTGCATCCCGACACGCACGTTCTGACGGCGCGCGCTCGGCCGGACTGCGCCTTGCAGCGCGCGGGTCATGCCTCCGTCGTCCAGACGCAGAATGGCGAAACCTACATGGTCTATCTGTGCGGCCGGCCGCTGCCCAATCGGGGACGCTGCGTCTTGGGCCGGGAGACGGCGATCCAGAAGATGGTCTGGTCGCCGGATGGGTGGCTGCGCACCGCCGACGGCCAAGGTCTGCCGCAGGTGAGCGTTCCGGCGCCCAACCTGCCGTCGCACCCGTTCCCTGCGCCGCCGGTCCGCGCGGATTTCGATTCGCCGGAGCTGCCCATTGAGTTTCAGTGGCTGCGCACGCCCTATCCCGAGCGGCTCTGGAGCCTTACCCAGCGGCGTGGCTTCCTGCGTCTCTTCGGCCGAGAAACCTTGGGGAGCCAGTTCGAGCAGGCGCTGGTCGCCCGCCGGCAGCAGGCGCATTGCTTCACGGCCTCGACGTACATGGAGTTCGAGCCGGAGCATTTTCAACACGCCGCGGGCCTTCTTCTGTATTACCACGCGACGAAGTTCCATTACTTGTTCATGACGAAGGATGACACGATCGGGCGCCAGTTGTGCATCATGTCGTGCGTGACGGACATAGGCGACAGCTTCAGCGCTCCGATTCCGCTACCGGCGGGGACGGAAAAGATCGAGCTCCGCATGGACGTAGATTACGAGCGGCTGGTGTTTGCCTATCGGCTGCCGGACGACGTGTGGCGGGTGGTGCCATGCGTTTTGGATGCTAGCATCGTGTCTGACGAGGCCGGTCCTCCCACATTGCCCAACTTCACGGGCGCTTTTGTAGGGATCTGCTGCCAGGATCTCGCGGGGACACGCCGGCCGGCCGATTTTGATTATTTCGAGTATCAGCCGCGCGACTATCAGCCTCAGCTTGCGTTTTAGAAACCGGACTCCAGGATAACCAATCGCGGCGAGCTATCCTTGTATCCTGCGTAGTCTGAGCGCACATACGGCATACAGGCGTGGCCCCAAATTCCAACGCCAGGGAGGAAGAAGCTCCACCGCCTCTACCTGGGAGCAGAGTACCGGGTCGGTGCGAAACAGCGTGGCGAGCACCGCGGGATTGACGCCATGGAAAAAATTGCGCTCTCGGATGAGTTGGCCGAGCACGCTGGGTAATGCCTCCTCGGGGACCGAACCCAAGCCCGGAAATGAGTCCGAGGAGACGACATCGGTAATTAGCACCCCTACCCCGCCGGGCGCAACCAGGTGGGTGAGAAGGCGGAGATGGCCCGCCCGAACCGCCTGGAGCAGCTCCACGAACTGGGGATGCTGCTCACCCACCCCATGCACCACAGCGATGATCAATTGACTGAGTAAAGTGGTCGAGGCGACCACATCAAAGGGTCCCGGCAAAACCGACCGCAAGCTCTGCATCGGTTGCTCGACACAGGCAGCCAAATCTGCCGCCGGCACCATGGTGAACGGCGACCAGGCAGCCATGGCGTCGAGCATTCCGGTGATGTCGATGCCACCGTAGCGATGCACCGCGGGATTGTCCGCCAAACCCTGCGCAGCCACGCCACGGGTCAGAGCCTCGGCGTCGAGGTCCACAAGATGAACCTCCCGATGGGCTTGGAGAAGAGCCCGGAGGTCCAGGTCATTCGCGTTGCCGGCACCGAGAACACACAGACGCGACGACCCCGGCACCGAGCCACTCCGGAGAAGCTCGGTGACCTTCCTCCGATGAGCGCTGAATAGCTCCCAGCTATCTTGGCTCTCCCGGTTGTACCCGATTTGCAGGTTCGTAAGCGGATTCATACCGCCTCTTTCGCGCGCTGGGCTCCCGAGTTGGAGAAACTTGCTGGAATTCTGCCAGAAAACCGTTGCTTTCGCCACAAGTGTTGGTGCAAAGCTATGCGACATGCGTTATGCTTTGTCTTACTTTCCTTCCATGAGCAGAACAAACGGCCGTCGACGTTGGCCTGGGGGCTGGCCATGCGATCGGCTCGAAGAGCTGCGCGATGGACTCTTGGCCCACAAGCAATCCGAGGCCAAGGAGCTATTGCAAGGTCGAAGAGGCCTGCCGCAAATGCCGGGCTGCTTACTTTGAAACGTCGCCTCGGCAGAACCCACCCCTGCCGCCTGTCCCTGTTTGACATGGGTCTCCCCTTCTGTTCTAATGACCATCCTCAAAGCCGTTTTCACCACCGACGAACAACCGCCCAGTTCTTGCGTCCGTAACCGGGGGATAGGTCATTGTGGGAGGGGAAACCCATGACTCGCCGAACTCGCACGGCTTTCACGCTCATCGAACTCCTTGTGGTGATCGCCATCATCGCGGTCTTGATCGGCCTGCTGTTGCCGGCGGTACAAAAGGTCCGCGAGGCGTCCTATCGGGCGACCTGTGCGAACAACATGAAACAAATCGTCCTGGCCAGCCACACGTTCCATGATGCCAACCACTATTTCCCGACCAACAGTCAGGACGAAGGCGGCTGGGATTGGTCCTACCAGCAGAACCACAAAAGCTGGAGTTGGCTGGCACGCCTGCTCCCGTACCTGGAGCAACAGAACCTTTTGACCCAGCTCAACATCGATACGCGCACCTTGGGACAGAGCCAGGATCTGATCACCATGGGACTCAAAATCTTCTACTGTCCCTCCGACAATGCAAGCAGCCTGAATCCGTCCGACAACCGGGCCAACCTGGGCAAGCTGGCGGGCACTCCCTGGACCTATGCGGCGACCTCGAACTACAAGGGCGTCACCGGCGATTGCTGGTGCTGGGGCAATTATCAAAACAAATGCACCAGCACGTGCAATGGACTCAATACTGGCGACGGAATGTTTGCCAGCCGCGATGATATCGCGCGGAACAAAGTGGATCTCACCTCCGTACCCGATGGCACCAGCAACACGTTCTTCGTCGGCGAAGACATTCCCATGTTGAATGCCCATTGTACCTGGCCCTATGCCAATGGCTCCCTGGGCACCTGTGCGATCCCACCCAATCAAAACAAGCCCTATGGCGGGTCGGACATTTACCAAGGCTGGCCGGATCTTTATTCCTTCCGGAGCCGGCATCCGGGTGGGTTGCAATTTGGCTTTGCTGATGGCTCGGTGCGTTTTCTCACCGATTCGATTGCGTTGCCGGTCTATCGAGCCTTTGCAACCCGCAACGGCGGCGAAAATGTTTCCCTGGACTGATTCGTGGAGACGGGAGATAGAGCCATGCGTCTTGGGAATGTCCGCCGCAGGTCTCGGACCGGTGGGCTTGCTGCGGCCGCGGTATGCCTGGCCATCGGCTGCGGACTCGACGGCAGCGGCGACAAACTGCTTCCTGTCAGCGGCAAGGTCCGTTACAAAGCCGAGCCGCTCACCACGGGCACCGTCATCCTCATCGCCGACGCCGCCAAAGGCAATACCACCAAACATGAACCGCGCGGTCCGATCGACGACCACGGCAATTTTCAAGTGAGCACGGCCGGAAGACCGGGAGCGCCGCCAGGCTGGTACAAGGTTGCCGTCATCGCCAGCAAACCCGGGAACCCCAACAAGCCCTATGCCGTGACCGGGTCGCTCCTTCCCAAGAAGTACGGCAATGCCGACACGTCGGAACTCGCCATCGAGGTGACGGAAAAGCCGACCGCGGGGGCTTATGATCTGGTTCTGAAATGAGCGGACGGTTTAGAAACACAAACCACAAGGCGTCTGGATCTCCAAAATCAAAGTTCCCCAGCCACCTTGTGGTTCGTGTTCCTTTAAACCACCGGTGTGCGCTGAGGTCGTCGCGACCGGTATAGAACGTGCCGCCGCAGCGGATGTCCTTCCGGCAGCAGTGGGTGATCGAAATCGTCGCTTGCCGAGTACGTCATGCCCAGTTTCTCCATCACGCGCCGGGAGCGGACATTTCCCGGCACGGTGAAGGAGACAATTTCCTTCAGCTGCAACGACACGAACCCGAATTCCAGCGCCGCCCGCGCCCCTTCCGTGGCGTAACCGCGGTTCCAGAACTCTGCATCGAGACGCCAGCCAATCTCCACGCAGGGCGTAAACGGGGCCTCGAAGCGCGGGTTGGAAAGTCCAATAAATCCGGCGAAGGGTGTGATCTCCGGAATGGCCACGGCCCATAGCCCGAATCCGTGCTTCTGAAAATGAGCCTCAATGCGGTCAGCAACCGCATCGCTTTCTTCCCGTGACAACGGCTTCGGAAGAAACTCGACAACCCGCGGATCGGCGTTCAACCGGGCAAACGGTTCGCGATCCTCGGAGAGCCAGCGTCGGAGGTAAAGCCGTTTTGTTCGAAGCTCTCGTGGTAGATGCATCGGATGCCGTCCCCGATGCGGCCGGCTCAGGGAGCGGCCGATCCTCGCCGTTCCCTCATGGTTTTTGGCGTTTGTACTCGACCAAGAAGTGCTGGGGGCTTGCCTTGG
>DATGIQ010000408.1:0-3922 GCA_035295665.1 Gemmataceae bacterium
CGTAGCCTCGAATGCCGAACATGTGATACAGTAAGCTGGTGGACATGGTTTTCCTCTCAAAGGTTGTTTTTGCTTAACTTCAAGAGTGCAAACCATGTCCATCTTTTTCAAGACCTCCATACGCTCGACTCGGATGAACCCCAGGATGCCGCCATTCAGAGGCTTGCCGTCGAGCGTTACCGTCCCGGAAACCGGCACGCGCCGAATGCCGCCACAACCCATCAAGGAGGCGAATCCGAAGACACCAAGAATGGCCAAGGGAAGCCAGCGGCATCGAATTGTCTTCGTGGCCATGCAGAGTACTCCGTTTTCTTTAGGTGGCGGGTGGCGGGATAAAACCATTGGTTTTATCCCGCCACCCGCCACGCGCTACCCGCTACCCCTTTGTTACCAGTCACTCCCCAGCGGCTGCCCGCTGTCGGGGATGCATGCATTAAGCCAAGTGGCGACCGAGATGGTGGACGAAACGGTCCGAACACTGCCATCCCCGAGACCGGCGAGCATGACTCCGGGGTGGGGCGATACGAGCACGACAGGGTCACATTTCCCGGCCGCGGGCGCGATCTGGAAGGGAAGCGTGTTGTTGTCCGTGTAGTTCGGAAACGCACCCGAAGTGAGGGGGTGGAGACCTTGCCCCTGCTGGTTGGTGAGCGCATTCATGTAATTCCCTCGCCGGGTAAAATACGTCACCCACCCGAACCCTGGGATGGGATGGTAGGTTCCAGTTTGATCCGGGGTCGCATCCCAATCGTTGTAGACGAATTGATGTTGGGTGGGGTCTCCAAAGTTGCAGTACTCCAGACGGTGGCCGAACATGATGACGTTGGAAGTTCCGTTCGGCATACCGGTCACGATTGTCTTGGATGGGTTCGGATCGAACACCATCACGTTGGCGGCGTAGCTGCCGGTAGCGTACAAAGGGCCATAATCGTCCGGACTGGCCGGATCGATGTGGGTGGGATTCGTGTCGTCGGAGGGACAGAGATAGCTCTTCACAAGGTTGGGGCCAATTGTGACGCAATAGTACTGCCAGCCGGTGGCGGGTTGTTTGTAACCGTTGTTGGTCGCCGTGCTTGACAGAGTCACCAGGTTTTGCTGCTCGAGAAAGGAGAGAAGCGAGAAGAAGATGCCCGTTTCGCGATTACGTCCGGGGGTTTGCCAGACCCAGTTCGACATGGGGGGGAGTACTTGGTAGGTGTCATGGTACCCGTGGGTGGCCAGTCCGAGTTGTTTGAAATTGTTGCTGCACTGCATGCGTGCCGCCGCCTCGCGCACCTTCTGCACCGCGGGTAGCAGCAGCCCGATCAGAACCGCGATGATCGCGATGACCACCAAGAGTTCGATCAACGTGAACGCCTTCTGGAGGGACTCTCGAAACCCGGACATGGGACGTCCTCTCATGGGATGATGGAAACGATTCAGCCAGGCCCCGCAGGGTACGACGCCAGGACGAAGACCGAGCCGCTCGGAGAGGACCGCCGGTCAACGACCCTGCTCGCTGCCAGTTCGGAGGCAGACCCGTGAACCGTTTCTCGAACCGACAGCGTGCGAACAGGACAACTCCTAAAATGCCATGCTCCTTATCCTGTACCCGCATGATTCACCGAAGTCAAGGAAGTTCTGTCCCTGGGCGCGATGGCAAGCGACGCCCATTCTCACACGAATGGAAAAATGCAAACGCTGTCCGTGGGCCTGTGAGCTGACGGCAGTGCGACGGGTACTTACTTGATCACGAGACCGGTGGAAATCTCGCGCTCAGGATCCGGTCGCCGATCCAGGGACCGAAAATCTGTTCGAGTTTCAGGAACATGCTCGATCGCCACGGCAGCACCGCCTGGGGCCGGCGCTTGACGATCAAGCGCACGATCAAGTCCACGCAGCGCTCTACGGGAAACATCGGCAGCGGTACCGCGGGCGGCTGCGTCCAGGGCTGGCCGTTCGGACCGAGCACCCGTTGCCGTAAGGGCGTGTCCACAAAACTCGGGAAAACCACGCCGACATGGACGCCATCCCGGCCCAACTCCAGCCGCAAACTCTCATACAAGCCGTGCACCGCGAATTTGCTCGCCCCGTAAAGTGCATAGGACGGAATGCCGCGCCGGCCTGTCAGGCTGCTGATGGCTACGAGCGATCCCCGCGCTCGCTTCACGTGGGGGATGGCATAGTAGGTGCTGTAGAGCGTTCCCCAAAAATTGACCTGTATCACCCGTTCCATAGCGGCCAGGTCCGATTCCTCGAAGGTTGTCCGCATGGAAAGGCCCGCCGAGCAGATCAGCGCATCGAGTCGTCCAAAGTGGGCAACCGTAGTCTCCACCGCCTGCCGACACTGCTCGGCCTGCGTGACATCCGTAGGCACCGCCAGCGCTTCGGCACCCGTCTGTCGAATCGATCCCACTACTTCGTCCAGGGTCAGCTGGCTGCGAGCCGCTGCGGCAATGCGGGCCCCGTGGCCGGCCAGGCGAATCGCCGAGGCCCGACCGATGCCGGAGGAAGCACCCGTGATCAGGATGACTTTGTCATGAAGTGCGTGCATAAAACGATTGTAAACTCAGCGGGGGCAATCAAGACCTCTCGCCACCGCAGTAAACTCGGCAATTTCGGCTCGTCAGGACATTCTCTTGGCAAATTCGGTAATTTATGCCGGGTTTTCGGCTAACGGAATGGCCGGTCGGAATACTAAGCTCGAAGGGGAGAGGTCCGCGGTTCCCATGTCGTCAAGGGTTTTCTACCTATGCCCGAGCCGTTCGGCCGAAATCTGTCCTTATCGTTGCCGCGCCGCTTTGTCTGCGATTTGATGCACCTGGCCCGGCAAGTGCCGACCGTGCCGGTCCAGCGACGCATGAACCTGGCTGCCCTGGTGGAAGCCCGGCAGCTGATGGCTCCCAAGCCGAGCTGGTGTGCGATCTTCACCAAAGCATACGGGTTCATTGCAGGTGCTCGACCACAATTCCGCCGCGCCTATATTCCCTTTCCCAGGCCGCATCTCTATGAGCATCCGAACAACATTGCTTCCATTGCCATCGAACGCCAGCTCGGAGATGAAGAAGCCGTCTTTTTCGCCCACCTCCGCAGTCCAGAGAAGCAGAGCCTGCTCCAAATCGATTCTTTCCTGCAATATTGCAAACACGAGCCCTTGAGCAGCATCGGCCTGTTTCGGTGGACGCTTCAGATTAGCCGGCTTCCGCAACCGCTCCGGCGGCTGGCCTGGTGGTATGCGAATAGCACGTCCGGCCATCGCCGGGCAAAATGGATGGGCACCTTCGGCGTCAGCGTTTACTCCGCGCTGGGGGCCGAGTCGCTTCATCCACTCTCGCCACTCACCACGGCCCTCAATTACGGCATTATTGGGCCGGACGGCGAGGTCGACGTTCGGATCATTTATGACCACCGCGTCGTCGATGGGGCGACGGTTGCCCGGGCTCTGCTCGACCTGGAGAAATGCTTGAACCAAGAGATCCTTCCCGAGCTGCGACAGCCGCGAACAGCCAATCATCGACCATTGCGGGATGTGACGCGGCGAGAGGATTCCCTTGCCGAGGCGGAAGAGAAGGCGAATGGCGTACCGCTAGCATCCATTACGAACGGCCTGACCGAGATCGCGGAGTGCCGCAGGGGCGGCGGCGAAGCCAAAGCATAAGAGCGGAGCATCCATCAGTCCCCAGTAATCGTTGAAGGTCTGCCCCACGACTGCGAAGGCGGCCACGTACGCACCGGCTGTCAGACTCAGACGTAGTCCCGTGCCACTCCGGCAACCGGCTAACCCCAACAGGGCGAGAGGTAAATAAAGGGCGCTCACCCACAAGGGGGCGTTGAACAGATACGCGTTCATCCGACAGGTCAGTAGCAGAAAAGCCGGGCCGCCGAATTGGAACCAGCTGGTGGGCACGCGGTCATCCGGCAAAATGCGGTTCCGGACGGCCAA
>DATGIQ010000409.1:0-21687 GCA_035295665.1 Gemmataceae bacterium
ATAGTGGGGTCTCCGTGCGGGTAGACAGAATATCCAGCTGCAAAACTATCCGCGCGAGGCCCCTTTGCCCAGCCCAGCTGACGCAGCAACCCTCATAAAGCCAATGCGTTATGCATATGCGGAAGGGCGGTTACGCCCAACGATTTTAACAATTCGGTGACCGAGACGCGCTCACGGCTCCTTCGCTTTCGCTCCCTTCGCCTTCTTGGCCTTGAACTCCTTGATGTACTTGTCCGGTTCCTCGTTGAACGCATCCCGGCAGCCGGAGCAGCAGACATAATACGTCTCTCCCTTGTAGCTGACCCGAATGGTTCCCAGTCCGCCGCTTACCACGCACTCCGGGTTGGCGTTGCCGGAGGCCGCAAAGGCGACCCCCTCCTTGGTGGCTCCGACCATGTACACCCGGCGAAAGAGCGTGCGGTCTTTCGGTTTCACTTCGTAGCGGTACAGCAAGCGGGTCCCGTGCAGCAGCGTCCAGGTGAGTCGCTGCACCTCTTGGCTCGGCTCGTCCTGCCGTTCCAGGGTGAGCACATGGTCCTTCAGCCGCCCTTGAAAATTCAGCGTTTGATTAGCAACTGTGTTAAGGGTGAGCTGGAAACGATCTTGGTCCGGCTGATAGCGCAGCTCGCCGCCGGTGAAGTATTTTCCCTTTTCCACCTCGACCTTCAGCCACGCATCGGCTCCCTTGAATTGCCAGCGCCACCGAAGCGTTTCGGTCCAGAAGCCACGCTGCTTCTCCTGACGCGTTCCCTCCGGTTCGCCGGTGCCGTTCCATGAGCCGATCAACTCATTCAGGTCTTGAAGGGCTTCCTTTGGACTACGGTGCACCGGTGAGTCTGCGGATTGTGCCGGATGGAACACGCACACCAAGAACGCCAAGCTAGAAAATAGGATTCTCATCCCATACCCCCGAGCGGCTCGCGATGGCTTTTCACCTCAGTACTCCAGGTTATCCATTCTATCCCATCAACCGGGAGGCAAAGAAGGGACTTCGGGCCTCTATGGATTGGGCGCTCCAGGGAATAATGCCAAAGAAGTCGCAACGAATCAAAAAATCGGTAGCCTGGGGCCTTTTGGTAAACCTGCTAAAGAACGGGGGCCGCGAATGCCGAAAGAAGATGGCAGACCCAGCGAAACACATGCTTCCTGGCAAGGGAAGTCAGAAGGAAATACGGCGCCGCCGAGCCTGTTTTCTGCGGTGGAAAGCGTTTGGCCGGCGCGGCCGCGGCCTTGGGCCGAAGTTAATTGTAAAAGGAGGTTCAATCGTGAATGCTGCTTTCTTGTTGTTAACGTCGGCCTGGCTGGCGGGACAAGCTGCTCCACCACCGCCCGCCAAGCCGGCTCCTCCGCCCGCCCCGATGGCTTCGGGGGCATGTTGCGACAGCGGTGCGGGATGTTGCGACTCCGGTTGTGATTCGTGTTGCGGCGGAGGTTTGTTCGCCCGGCTGCGTGGCTGGTTCCATCGCCATGATGATTGCTGCGACACCTGCTCTCCCTGTGCGAAACCCGCTCCGGCCCCGTCCCACCATGATTGCTGCGCCGCTCCCGCTTGCGATGATTGTGGCTGCGGCGGAGGGTTGTTCGCCCGGCTGCGTGGTTGGTTCCATCGCCATGATGATTGCTGCGACACCTGCGGCACGGATTGCTGTGGCACCACCGCTGCACACGCCCCTATGGCACCTCCTCCCGAGCCGATCAAGGCTCCCAAGAGTTCGGAACCGCCCAAGGCGATGCCGAAGGGTTCGACCTCCGGCGCGGGACTCACGTTGCCGCAACCCGCTTTCGCTCCGACTTCCACATTGATCATTGATCGGTGAGCCGACGAACAGAGTTGTTCCCGTCGTTTCTCCGGGAAGTGTCCGGCCACGTGGCGCACTCCAGCGCTGCGTGGCCGTATTCTTTTTCCGTTCTCACCGCTTGCAGTTCCAACGATCCCGGCCGTACTTGTCGCCGACCAGTTCCTCGATGCGGCGCCGCTCGTCCGCACCCCAATCCTCAGCCACCAGCTCCCAGCCGGTTTGCTGAGCAAATTCACAACTCACCGCAGCCACGACCTCCGCAATCGTCAGGGTCTTCTTGCTCAATTCCTGAATGCCTGGCAATACCGGTGCATGCGAACTCTTCGCCAAGAGGATAGCCCCATGTTGCAGCAAGGCTCCGCGCTGCCGGCGTTGGGCGCTCCCGACAATTTTGGCAGAATTCAGGAGAATATCGCCGGCCGTGAACTGCTGGAAGCAGAGGACGCCCGCCGCAACGTCCTTACGGTCTGGGCTGATCATGCGGGCGGGCACATCCAGTTTGCCGAGAGCCGAGGCGATGATGGCATGCATGCGCCGCAACCAAGGCTCGCCGGCTTGCCAGGCAGGGCCGGCCGGAAGGCCCAAGCCATACGTCACCTCGTGATCGTGCACGAGGGTGGCCCCTCCAGTCGGACGGCGAACAAAGGGGAGGCGTTCGAGTTCCCGGTTCGTATGGCGAAGGCGCTCCGCCTGGAAGTAGCCGAGGCTAAGCGTCGCCGGGGACCAGCCGTAGAAGCGCAGCGATGCGATCCCCGTGGCCGCGGTGTCCAACAACACTTCATCAGCGGCCATCTGGTGTGGACCATCTGCCACGGCATACGGTAGCAGCCGGCATCGAATGTGGGCCATAACACTGTCTAGGATTGCGCGCAAAAATTCCTGTGGGAATACAAAAACCCGGCACGAAGTTTGCTCGGCTATTTACCTAGCTCATGTCTATCGATTACCCATCTAGGAGCAATCACCATGATTCCAACTCACACAATAGAGGACGTACTGGCGAAACCCATTGATAAACTGGAGAAGGCCCTGGCCACAGATTTTCCTGGACACGAGCGGGACTGGTCCCGAGGAGTCGGCGACGCCTTGACGGATGTGGAACAGGCTCTGGGACTACACACGGCCTTGGCAGAAACGGCTGACGGTCTGCTCACGAAGGTCGATCTGACCCGGCCCACGTCGGTGCGACAGGTGAGCGAACTACGGCGACAGCATACCGAGCTCCAAGAACAATCCCGGTCTCTGCGGGCGCAGCTCCAGACCGCGGCGCGGGCCTTCCAACCTCCGGAGGTGGGCGTGGGTAAAGTAGAGACCCTCCCGGAACCCGTCCCGCTTGGACCGGTGCCGGATTTCGGGTCGCTTCGTCAGGCCATTGCCCAACTGTTGCTGGCCCTTCGTCAGCATCAGCAAGACGAAACCAAGCTGCTCTTGGACAGCATAAACACCGATATCGGCGTGGGCGATTGAAAGCGCACGGGGCGAACCCGCTCGTCAATCGAGTTTGCCGACGCGGGCCACCAGGTCGGCAGTCCGGCAGCTGTAGCCCCATTCGTTATCGTACCAGCCCAGGACCTTGACCATGTGCCCCTTCCCTTTAGGAAGGACCATCGTACTTTTGGAATCGAAGATGCAGCTGTGCGGGTCGTCGATGATGTCGGAAGAGACAATCGGATCTTCCGTGTATTCGAGAATGCCCTTGAGCGGTCCCGCGGCGGCCTCACGAAACGCTTGATTGACCTGATCAGCCGTGACTTCCTGCTTCAGCTCCACGGTCAGGTCGGTGATGCTGCCATCGGGAACCGGCACGCGCAGTGCTATGCCATCCAGCTTCCCGTCCAGGGACGGCAGGACTTGCCCGATGGCCTTGGCGGCACCGGTCGAGCTGGGGATGATGTTGATCCCCGCCGCCCGTGCTCGCCGCAGATCTTCGTGCAGGAGGTCGGCCACGCGCTGGTCGTTGGTGTAGGCATGGACGGTGGTCATGGCCCCGCGCACGATGCCGAACCGTTGGTCGAGGATCATCGCCATCGGAGCCAGGCAATTGGTAGTACAACTGGCATTGGAGACACAGCGATGCTCCGCCGTGAGTTTGCTATCGTTAACGCCCAGGACAACGGTCAAATCAGGTCCCTTGGCCGGCGCGGAAATGATGACTCGCTTGGCACCGGCTTTCAGGTGATCGGCAAACCCTCCCTTCGCACCTTCGCGCTCCGTGAAGAAGCCGGTCGATTCCACCACCACGTCGACGCCCGAGGATTTCCAGGGGAGCTTGGCCGGCTCTCGTTCTTTGAACACCTGGACTGTCTTGCCGCCCACAATTAATTTCCCCTCCCCGGCTTCGACCGTGCCGGGAAATCGGCCGTGCACACTATCGTATCGGAGAAGGATTGCCAGGTGTTTGGGATCGGTCAAGTCGTTGACGGCTACCACGTCGAATTCATTCGGTCGAGCCATCATGGCACGGAATACGAGCCGGCCGATGCGACCAAAACCGTTGATGCCAACTTTCACTGCCATGTTTTACTCCGCTTCCAAACCAGGAATTCGCTACGGCCAGACCAGCCTCCAGGCCCTGGGGCTTGAAGAAATGATAGCCGGCCCAAGTTTATGTCCATAACCTATTCTTTGTAATTTATGGCTTTGCCGGCTTTCGGTCGAGAGCCTTGCCGGCAGCGGTATCCCGGTTGAAACGGCTAAAGTGAGAGATGCGCTATGGCGGATGTGATTCGGGTCGCGGTGACAGGGGCGGCGGGGCAGGTTGGCTATGCGATGCTGGGCCGGCTCGCCTCGGGTGAAGTCTTTGGCCCCCAGAAAAAAATCGTCCTGCAGCTCCTGGAAATCACGCAGGCGTTGCCGACCTTGGAAGGCGTCGCTATGGAACTGGATGATTGCAGCTTTGCGACGCTGCAGGACGTCGTCATCACGGACGATCCGAACCGAGCATTCCAGGATTGCAACTGGGCGCTGCTGGTGGGATCCTTCCCGCGCAAGCAGGGAATGGAACGGAAGGATCTGCTCGGTATCAACGGTAAAATCTTTGTCGGCCAAGGCAAGGCGCTGGCTGCCCACGCCGCTTCCGACGTGCGGATCCTCGTCGTGGGCAATCCGTGCAATACCAATTGCCTGGTGGCTTATCATAATGGCCGAGATATTCCGGTCGAGCGCTGGACGGCCATGACCCGACTCGACCACAACCGCGCCCGCACCGCCCTGGCCAAGAAGGCCGGCGTCGCCAATGAAGAGGTCACACAGGTCACGATCTGGGGCAACCACAGCAACACGCAATATCCCGATTTCACCAATGCCCGAATCAAAGGGCGGCCGGCGACCGAGGTGATCACGGACCGCAATTGGTTGGAAACCGTGTTTGTGCCTCAGTGTCAAAACCGGGGCGCGGCGGTGATCAAGGCGCGGGGCTCCAGCTCCGCCCTGTCGGCCGCCAATGGGGCGCTCGACCATGTTAAGAGTTTGCTCCAGCCTACGCCGAGCAACGACTGGCTCAGTGCCGCGGTGATTTCCAACGGACAATACCGTGTGCCGGCCGGCCTCGTGTTCAGCTATCCGTGCCGTAGTGACGGCAAAGGCAACCTCTCCGTGGTCGAGGGAGTGAAGCTGGATGCGTTTGGGCAGGAGAAGTTTCAGAAGACGTTGGCGGAGCTGCAAGAGGAACGCGAGGCGGTGAAGGACTTGCTCGGTGGGTGATCTGGGTTTTGGTTCAATTGAGTGTCGGGCAACTTCCGTACCTGGTGACTTTTGCCAAAGCGGCTGAGTTGAGCTGCTTTACGGCCGCCGGCCGGGCGCTCGGTCTGACCCAAGCAGCCGTCAGCCAGCAGGTCCAGGCGTTAGAGAAGCTCCTGGGTGTCTCCTTGTTCGACCGTCGAGGAGGCCGAGTGCTCCCCACCGCGGCGGCACAACGCCTCTATCCCTATGCCCAACGGATTCTTTCCCTGCATGCGGAAGCCCGCGCGGCCATCACCGGCCAACGGGTTCCAGTGAGTGGAGATCTCCTCCTTGCGGCGAGTTCCATCCCCGGTGAGCATCTTCTTCCGGCCCTGCTGCCAACGTTTCAGGACCGCTACCCACACCTGCGCATCCGCGTGACGGTGGCTGATAGCCAGGTCGTACTTGACCAGGTAGAGCGTGGCAAGGCTCATCTCGGGCTGGTGGGCGGCAAGACCAACAGCGCGCACTTGGAGTTTCGGCCGTTCGCATGCGATCACATGGTGCTGGTGGTGCCCGAAGGACATCCTTGGCGCCGCCGCAAACGGGTATCGTTGACGCAGCTTTGCGGCCAGCCGCTCGTTCTGCGCGAGGCGGGTTCCGGCTCGCGCTGGTGCTTGGAGCAAGCACTCGCCAAGACCGGAAGGTCGGTGAACGACTTGCGGATTGCTCTCGAACTTGGCAGCAACGAAGGGATTAAAGAAGCCGTACTTCGCGGCACAGGCTTGGCCATCCTTTCGACCCACGTCGTGAAAACGGAGCTGGCGAACCGCAAGCTGCATGCGCTCCAGATCAATGACCTTCCCTTGGACCGCGAGATGTTCGTGGTCCGAGATCGGCGACGCGTCCTACCCATCCCGGCCTCACTTTTCCTCGACTTCATCGACCCGTCTCCCGGAGCGAAGCCAAGGCCATAAGCAGGGCTTATGCCGTCAAGGCAAGGTATCACCGGAGGGACGATACCCTGTTTTTCCGGACGGTGTAGCGTGAAGGAAAGGCGTGTGCCGGGAGGTCAACCGGCGAAGATCGTCCTCGCCCATGAAAGGATCGTCCGGCTAATCATCTTCCTTGGCGTCCAGGTACTGATGGCGTTCTGAGAGTTGCTGGCCGCCTCGAAAAAAGGGTAGAAGTCGAGCTTGGGCACTGGTCGGTAGCATTCGTGAGCCCCTACGGATCTCCCAAGTATGGAGAGAGCACCATGCGCTTTCGCAGCTTTTTCGCCGTCCTGGCAGTACTCGCCGCGACGGCACGATCTGTGTCCTCTGCTGATCCCCATCAGGCGGAGGACATCCAATTGTTCCCGGCTGCCGGCATGAAGTGGCAGGCCGGGCCGCCCTCGCTGCCGAAAGGGGCGCAGATCGCGGTGCTGGAGGGTAGCCCGGCCAAGGAGGGACCGTTCGTCTTTCGGCTGAAGCTGCCCGACGGCTATCGCGTACCACCGCACACCCATGGAAGGACCGAGCGCATTACTGTGATCTCCGGGACTCTTAACATCGGAATGGGGGACAAATTCGATAAGAAAGCAACCCAAGCGATGGTTGCCGGCACCTACGGCTATTGGCCGGCTGGCATGAAACACTTCGTTTGGACTAATGGCGAAACCGTCCTCCAGTTTCATGGCATAGGACCGTGGTCCATTCAGTACGTCAACCCGGATGATGATCCTCGCAAGAAAACGAAGTAACTGGCGATACCCGGTCGCGTTGTAAGAATTCTGGTTCCTTCACAGTCATCAACGGCTCGATCATCTTCGCCAACTCCCGATGTCCTTGGACGGTGGCGCGTTGCTGAACTGCAACGCAGACACAAGGAACTGGACATCGAATTCCTTGACCTGCTGGGGGAACGCATCCCTTTGGCAGATGGTTCCGTGGACCGGGGATCCGGCTGAAGTGAGCGGCATTACCTGTAACAAGAGTGAGAGCGTGCTGTAGTGGGGTGGCAGCGATCACGATAACGTTGTCATCGATGAGTTGCCCACGGTGATGCAAATCGGCCCAGATGAGGCGGCCTGAACACGCCGTTTTCGTACACCGCATCGATGGTTCGCGCCATGGCTTCTGCTTTCCCCGCCATTCCAACCGGGATCCGCGGGGTTGCGATAGCCGAAAGGAGCAGCCGCCCATCATCGATTACCGATGAATTCCTCCGTATACGTACTCTGGAACCGATAACTGCTCCCCTCGCCCTGGTGGCCATTCAGTTCCTTTTCGATGTGTAAATCCGCCCGCCCAAGCCGACCTTCCTTGAAGTCGAAAACGACTTCTCCTTCCGGTTGCATCTGGAGCAAGGGCACCCGGTCCAGCAAGCTCTCGGGCATGTTCTGCAGAAAGGTTGTAACGGCGATGGTCGCCTTGCCGTCGGCGACCGCTTTGCAGGTGTATTTCTGGGCGGCCTGGTATTGCTCACCGGTTCCCTGGGGCGGCTCGAGCGTGATCCGGTAAGCACGCTCCCAACTCGGTCCGGGCTCCCGCGTCTCCGGCGGCAGGGTCAGGATAAAGGGAAGCTCACTCTCGAAACGGCTGGCCGGGCCATGTTTGGATTCCACGACCTGGACCACCCTGCCCTGGCCGTCCACCTTCAGCACCGCCAACGGCTGACCCACAAAGCGGGCGAGCTGTTCTCGCAAATGCGGATCGCCTTGTTCCGGATGGGCCGAGTCGAACAGCAAGGCATCCCGGTTGGGCGTCGTGGTTTCCAGGCGGAGCGCATCCAGCGAAAGCTGGAGGCGGGCAATCCCCGCACGGTCCACCTCCAGGACTTTCCAACGCTTCGTGAGATTCAGCTTGGTGGTGGTTTCGCTGGTGCCGCTTCGGGTCACTTCTGCCGCCTTGGTGCGGTGTTCGACGCGGTAAGTCAGGACTTGTCCTTCTTGCCAACGGAATCGCCAGGCTTCCGCTTGGGCCAAAACGGGTGACGCAGCGATCCCGACCGCAAACATCGACCACAGCCATCGGCAAATCATGAGCCCCTCCTTCCCTTGCCTTGGGCGGCACGAGTAGGGTGGCTGTATAGCAAAGGGCGATTTGCGGAACCAGGTCAATTTGCCGAAACGCCGGCCGAGGTGGCATGGACAGGGACTCGTCTGGGCCAGACCATCCGCCCAGCGAGGCCTCCAGCGACGAGCAGCCAGCAGACCCAGGGAAGCCAATCGCCCCAACGGGCATACAGGCTGGAGCGCTGGTCGATGGGGATGGCCGCGGTTAGCACCGCCGCGATTTTTTTCGAACTTGCCCAGCTCGAACCGGGAAGTGCGACGATGCGGCCATTGCCGTCGATCACTGCCGAGATTCCCATGTTGACGGCCCGGGCAATCGCACGGCGGCATTCGACAGCCCGGAAACGGCAAATGGCCAGGTGCTGCTCGTGCTCACTCGTGCCGTCGAACCAGCCATCGTTGGAGATATTGAGCAAGAAATCGACGGGCGGTTCGGTTCCGTCCGGGCCCACATACTGGCGGGCCAGGTAAGGGTCCGTGTCCTCGTAGCAAATGACCACGCCGAAATGGTATCCGCCCAGCGAAAAATGGGTCAGGCTCTGTCCTGGGCTGATGCTGTAATCGAAATCATACGGGGCGAAGGCATTCATCCAGGGGAGCCAGTTTCGCAGAGGGACGTATTCCCCGAACGGGACCCGATGGATTTTATCGTAATGACCGGACGCATGGCCGCCACGCTCGATCAAGACAGCCGAGTTATAACTGCGCGGCTGGCCATCGGCTCCCAGGAACGCTCGATTCAGCCCTAACAAGACGTTGGTCTTCCAGCGGTCCGAGACGACCTGTGCCAAATCTTGATTCTCTTGTTCGGCCCGCCGCCACTGGGCGGGGATCCGGTCGGCAGGCAACTCCGGCGAAACCTCGGCCCAGTCTCGGGGATAACTGGTTTCCGGCCAAACGATCAGGTCCGGCTTGGGTTCTTGCCGGGCCGCCTCGTCACTGAGGCCTGTGTAGTGGAGAACCACATCCGTCGCCACCGCTTCCAGATCCGCGGCGGCGGCGTTGCGGATGCTCTGGGGGACATTCCCCTGGATCAAGGCAACACGGGGACCCGTGGCGAAACTACCTTGGCCAAGGCGCCAAAATCCGTAGCCGAGTGTCGCAGTCAGGAGGAAGACAACAAGAAAGGATTGCATCCGCGGAAAGATTGTTGCCCCACCCACCGGCTCGCGCAGTGACAGGAACGCGCGAAACCGGTAGCTTTGGTACAGCCACTCGAAAATCAGCGCGTTGACCGCGGCCACCAAGAACGTTACCGCATAGGCACCGACCAAGTCGGCGATCTGGATCACCGCCAAGAATTCGTGCTGCGAATGCCCCAGGAAATACCAGGGGAAACCCGTACCGAAATGAGCGCGGAAGTATTCCAGGGCCGTCCATACAGCCGGAAATGTAAAGGCGAGCGGCAACCGGGTGTGGCGGTCGAGTTGGCGCACCAGAAAAATGGTGACCGGAAAGAAGAGCGAGCAATACAGGGCCAATCCCGCCCAGGTGAAAACCATGCGATCATCGGCCACCCGCAGCCACTGCAAGACCGGCACATAGCAGAGGAGTCCGCTTGCCCAGGCCGCGAGATAGACCCAGCGGGCGGAGGCCGTCGTCCGCACCAGGCAAAGGAGCCCAACCAAGGCAATCCATGCAATCCACCCGCAATTTGCAGGATAGAAGCAGGCCCACAGCAGGGCCGCGCTTGCCAGGGCTGGCACGAAGACAAGCGCCTTGCCGTGGGGGGGCGGGACAGAGAGCGGCTGCTGGCGTGCTTGCTCGACTCGTTGTGCGGGGAAGCTGTCTGAGACCAACGGCGCTCGGCTCTCCGTGCTCATTTCGCAATCCTTTGCGTGTGAGGCGACGGCAATTCGAAATCCAGGGGTAGGACGTAGACTACCTGTCCCGCACGGTACTTGTGGTCGCCGGATGGGAAGAGCACCAGGGCATTGGCTTGTGCCAGGGCGCGCAAATCCGCAGAACCAAACCAAAGAACCGGGCGAACGCGCCAGCTATCCGAGTTGGGATCTAGACGAGCGGGATAATAGGTCGGCCGATCAGTTCGGTAAGCAAAATCATCGGCCAGGGCCGCCTCGACCAGATGCGGTCCCGGCTCAGCGTGGCCCATCTGCCGCCGCACCGCCGGCCCGACGAACAGCTCAAAACAGACCAGGGCACTGACCGGATTGCCCGGTAAGCCGAAGACCAGTGTCTGGGCACGGGTCCCGAAGAAGACCGGCTTGCCAGGTTTCATCTCTACCTTGTGGAAATGCGTCTGGACACCTAATTCCTGGAGAACGCCAGGCACCAGGTCGAGTTTGCCTGCGGAAACGCCCCCGGAAAGGACCAGAATGGGATGGTGCAGCCCCTCCTCCACCAGCGGGCGCAAACTTTCCCGATGATCACGCGCAATGCCGAGAAAATGGGGCAACCCTCCGGCCCGGCAAACCTGGGCCAGCAGCATCGGTCCGTTACCGTTGCGGATTTGTCCCGGGCCGGGCGTTTGCGACGCTTCCACCACCTCATCGCCGGTGCTGAGCACTGCTACGTCCGGCCGCGGATAGACGCGGATCGTGCTCCGGCCAACCGTGCTGAGGATGCCAAACTCTTGCGGCCTCACGATCGTTCCCGCCGGCAAGACGGTCTCGCCTTGTCGGAACTCTCGACCTTGGGGCAAAACATTTTGGCCCGGCGTGGGCGGTTTGTCATGGACTTGGACCCGGCTCCCCTGCAGGGCTTGCGTATGTTCGATCATCACAACGGCGTCAGCGCCGACCGGGATGGGTGCACCGGTCATGATCCGTGCGGCCTGGCCGGGACCGATCGGCAACCGTGGCGTTTGCCCGGCGGTAATTTCGTCGATGATGGTCAAGATTCCGTGGCCATCGGCAAGATCCGATGAGCGCACGGCAAATCCATCCATTAGGGCTTTGTCGTAAGGCGGCATATCGAGATCGCTGGCGACATCCTCGGCGAGAACGAGTCCGAGAGCCGCGGAAGTGAGCGGCACGGTTTCGGGAGAGAGAGGCTGGGCATGCTGTTGAACAATCGCTTGAGCTTCAGCAACACGGAGCATCGCGGAACTTTCTCCCTCGCCAGCACGGCGAAAGGAATTGTAACATTCCGGGCGTTTCGACGGCTAGGGAGATCGCGGCGTGGTTAGCAGGCGGAGGAAGTCATAATGGTGCTGATCAGAGAAACTCAGGGGCGCTGGAGGAGCTATCATGTCCGCGATCGCACCGAACCTCGAGTCATTGGTGGCGGGTGATAAACTGTCACGCGAAGAATTCTTGCGGTGCTGGGAAGCCATGCCACCGCTCGAGTGGGCGGAACTGATCGGAGAGATCGTCTACATGCCGTCCGCATTGAGCAGAAACCATGGCTCCACGGATACGCGCGCTGTTACCTGACTGGGAACATACGGAGCGTTTACGCCTGGTTTATGGCTGGATGCGCCCGCCTTTCTCGGCGGAGACCTGCGCCGCGTCTTATACACGGTCGGGTTGGTTGGGTCCGTTTCGCGGCGGTTCGCAGAACCGCGCGGGGCGCATCCGCACGCGGTTCTGCGAACCGCCGTTCAACAAAAACGGACACGTTCTGCTGGACTGGGCATTAGGGACGCTGCAGCGTGGCCTGGAGTCACCCGACATGCCGCATTCGTCGCCGAGCTGGCGAGTCGCCAGACTGCTTGATCGTTTGGAACTCTTCTGTCATCTGTTGTGGCTTCTGCCAAGAACCCGGCCACTTCTTCTGTTTCCCATTCCATCTGAACCGGCGACGCCTTAAAATTTACTTGTCCATTTCGGAGAGGTTCCGTGGTCGCGATCGTTCCTAATTCGGTTTGCTCCCCGTGGCTGCCCTGCCACGGTTGGAAAATGTCGCGCTGTGCGGGCCATCCGTAGGCGCTTTCGGACTCCTATGGCGATAGGAGCCTCTCCTTGTGAGGCGCAGCCGCCGAGGCTCTTGGGCCGCGTGCGCTGCGCCTTTTTGCTTGATGCCGGTGAATCATGACGCCGATTTATCTCGATTACAACGCCACCACGCCCGTTGATCCGGCCGTCACCGAGGCCCTGCTCCCCTACCTGCGTGATCATTTTGGCAATCCATCGAGCAGTCATCTTTTCGGCACAACGGCGCACCGGGCCGTGGACCAGGCTCGAACGCAGGTCGCCGAGCTGCTGGGCGCCCACCCTGACGAGATCCTCTTTACCAGCGGCGGCAGCGAGGCCAGCAACCACGCCCTGAAAGGGCTTGTCTTTGCTCAGCTGTTCGGCCGGCAGGGACGCGGAAACCGGGACATCCACGTGATCACCAGTGCGGTCGAACACCCGGCCACGCTTCGGCCTTGCGAGTTTCTCAGGCAGCTCGGCTGCCGCATCACCATCTTGCCGGTAGATCGCCACGGCTGCGTCGATCCGGATGCGGTCCGCCAGGCCATCGATCCGCACACGATGTTGATCAGTATCATGCATGCCAACAACGAAGTGGGCACGTTGCAGCCGATCCGTGAAATTGCGGCTCTCGCTCATGAGCGCGGCGTGTTGGTGCACACGGATGCGGCTCAGTCGCTGGGCAAAATACCGGTGGATGTGAATGTACTGGGCGTCGATCTCCTGTCGGTTGCCGGCCACAAGCTCTACGCTCCCAAAGGGGTTGGGGCCCTGTATGTCCGCCGCGGGCTTCAGCTCGAGCCGCTCATCCACGGAGCCGGCCACGAAGCGGGCCGCCGTGCGGGGACCGAAAATGTTCCGTATGTCGTCGGTTTGGGAGTCGCTTGCGCCCTGGCATGCCGATCCTTGCCAGAAGCGACCATTCGGCTCAGCCGGTTGCGGGATCGCCTTTGGGAAAAGCTCCGTACCGCGCTGGGTGAGCGCATCCTCCTCAACGGCCATCCCGAGCATCGCCTGCCCAATACGCTGAATGTGAATTTCATGGACCATGTGGGAGCCCAACTGCTGCGCGCTGTACCGGAAATCGCAGCCTCCACGGGTTCCGCCTGTCACGAGGGAGCGGTTCGGCTATCGCCGGTGCTGGAAGCGATGGGCGTACCACAGGAACTGGGACGAGGGGCGGTCCGCTTGAGTGTCGGCCGATACACGACTGAAGAAGAAGTCAACCGGGCGGCCGAGGCACTGGCACGGCGGGCCAAGGCTTGAGGACATCTGGAGCCGATGATTTGCGCGTCCTCTTGTCCTCAGCGGGCGGCGCACTACATTTCTATCCTCATGGGCAAGACCAAAGCCCGCAAGCAAGGGACGGAAATCCCGGTCGTCGGTGATGTCGATGACTGGGAAAGCGACGTGATCAAAACGTTGCTCGAGTTGCCGCGCGGCGGGGAATGTGTGTTTTATATCGATTCTGCCGGTGGCAGCGTGTTTGGCGCCTTGGCGGTCCTCACGTTGCTGCGGCATCGGCGGCTGGAGGGCACGGCCATCGTGCTGGGCGAGTGTTCGTCGGCGGCGCTGCTGCTGTTTGCGGCCTGCCGCCGCCGTTTTGTTACGCCCTACAGCACGCTGCTGTTCCATCGCATGCGCTGGCAAAGTGAAAAGCGGGTTGGGTCTCAAGAAGCGTATCTTTGGGCCCGGCACTTCGAGGAGATGGAGAAGGATATCGACAACCTCCAGGTCCGCCTCTTCGGCGCCGCCGCGGAGCAAGTCCGGGAGTGGACGACCAGCGGCCAGTACGTGACCGGGCCGCAGATCGTTGCGGCTGGGTTGGCGGAAATGCTGGAAATCTAGCTCAGGCATCATCAGCGGCCGTTCCATGATCTATGATCTGACCCCGCGCATTTCCGAACGACTCAAGGTCTGGCCGGGAGACACCCCGCCAGTGCGGGAAATCCTTTGTGACATGAAACGCGGGGCCAACCTGACCCTGTCCACGCTGCATGCCACGGTCCACCTCGGTGCCCACGCCGATGCCCCGAGCCACTACGGTGCCAATGCTCCCGCCATTGATGAGAGGGACCTGGATTATTACCTGGGTCGCTGCCAGGTGATGCGCGTGTCTGTGCCGTGCGGCAGCTGCATCCAACCTGGCGACCTCCCGACTGCCATCGCCGCACCGCGCCTTCTCCTGGCAACCGGCACCTATCCCGATCCGGAACAATTCCAGGAAAACTTCGCCGCCCTCAGTCCCGAACTCGTGGAAAGCCTGCACCAGTGTGGTGTGAGACTGATCGGCATCGACACGCCCAGCGTCGACCCGTTTGCGTCCACGGATCTGCCGGCTCACAAGATGTGCCTCAAATACGACCTGGCGATTCTTGAAGGGCTCGTATTGAACGGTGTGCCCCCGGGCTTGTACGAATTGATCGCGCTGCCGCTGCGGCTGGCCGGCTTCGATGCCAGTCCCGTTCGCGCTATCCTCCGCAGCGATCCACCGTCCGGTCGTTAACTGCTGGCGCTGCGATACCGCCCCAGGGCATGGCGGAAAAACTTTCGACTCGCCACCAGCAAGACGCCGGCAGCCGTGACGGTGAACGCAATCCTCACCGGGTCGTCGAGCAGTTTGACCATGGTCCGGGCGGGTAGGTTGACGACCAGCAGGATCGGAATGATATAGGTGAAGAACCAACCCAATGGGTAAGCCAGCGGCCCGGCAAAAATCTCGCGCGGATAGCGCCAGAGGCTCGTGAATAGCCACCACAACTCGTACAGACTTTGGTTGCGCTTGAACCAGACCCCCATGGCCGTCAAGCACAGCAGGAGGCTGTACGCGATGGCGATCCCACATACAAACAAGCCAAGAAAAACCGCGAAGCGGCTGAAGGTAAATGGAACATCGAGCTGTCCAAAGGCAATGACCATGACCGCGGCTCCGCCGAGCACGTTGCCCACACTGGACCAGTCGATATTCCGACAGGTGACCAGGAACTGTTCGTCGATCGGCTTGAGCAGATAGAAGTCGAGGTCGCCAGTTCGGATGAGATCTGCGAATTCACTGCAATTCACCAGGAAGAACGCTTCCATGAATCCCCCCAGAGCGAAATAGCAACCCACGAAAAACAGGTATTGCGGCTCGGACCAGTCCGCGACGACGGAGGTCTTGCTGAACACGGTGCGGTAAAAGGCCAGCAAGATGAACAGCCAAAGGACTTCGACGAAGATCTTGATCAGAAAGTTTCCGCGAAACGCCAACTCACGCGACAAACCATAACGGGCCAGCGCCACGTACAGACGAACATAGCGAAGCAGACCACCCATGTCGGCTCATCCTCCGTAGGCGCTATACTGCCGCAGCCCGAGCCGATACAGCCAGCGGGACAGCACGGCGAAGACCAATGCCCACGCTGCTTCGCCAAAGAGTCCAACAACCAGCTCAAAGCCCTTGATATGGCCCAAGAAAACCGCCGCCGGGAAGTACGCCAGGTATTGAAAGGGCAGCATGCGCAGCAGCGTTGCCCAGAACGGTGGCAGCAGCTCGAGCGGAAACATGTGTCCAGAGACGAAAAAATTCACCGTGTTGACGATGTACAAAAACGACGTCACTTCTAGAAACCAGAAGCCCGCCATGCCGAGACTGGCTTCGAAAAAAAAGCCAACCAGAAAACCTAGAAGTAGCGCAAGGACATAAAGCCCCAGCGTCTCCCAGGTCGGGAAGTGGTCAAAATAATTGCGGCAGAGGAAAAAGAGCAAGGCATAGGGGAGCGATGAGGTCACGATGTAGGCGACCTTGTGTGCCGCCCGATAGGAAAGCAAATACGCAATCATGTCGATCGGCTGGAGGAGGTATTTCTTGAGCGTCCCCTCACGGATATCGCGGGTGATCCCGGCTGCCAATCCGGGCATACTCGAAAACATCCGGCTGATGTGCACGAGCAAGAGATAGGCGATCATTTCGTGCAAGCTATAGCCAGAGAGCCGCACCGGTTGGGCCGCACCTTCTTGCGCTCCTTCGTAAACGGCGTGCCAGAGCAGGATGGTCGTGACCATGGGGAGGAAGCGGAGAATCGTGGCCAGGAAGAAGTCTCCGCGGTATGTCATCCGTTCGATCAGCGAGACGCGCATGATCTTGGTGTACTTGCGAAGCCCCCGAATGAGAAAGGAGCCCGGCGAACCCCGCTCCGCGCGCACCCCATCCTCCGGCCGATCCACCAATTCAGTGGGCGTCGGCAACGCCGGCTCAGCCGGGGTCGTGAGCGGCTTCATGGTGGACACGAGCTTCCTCAAAGACGCGGGCAATCACCTGATCAAGCGGCGGATCCTGGACGCTCACATCGATGACCGTGTAACGATCGAGGATCGCGCCCAGCACTTCGGCGACCCGGGTGCGATCGATCTTGAGATCGACGGCCGGATCGGCGCGACGGATCACTTCGCCAAAACGGCTCAGGTCTTCCGGCGGCGGGCTGCCGTCGAAATGGAGCTTCACCAACTTGGACCGGCCGAACTGTTCGATGATCTTGGCCAGTGGGCCATCGTAAATCACTTTCCCATGGCTGATCACCAGCACGCGCGAGCAGAGGGCCTCGACATCACGCATGTAATGGCTGGTCAAGAGCATGGTGACGCCATGGCGGGCGTTGTAATCGCGCAGGCATTTCTGGATCGCGGCCTGGGCAACGACATCGAGCCCGATCGTCGGTTCGTCCAGCAGCAAGAGCTGTGGCTGATGGAGGAGGGCGGCAATCAACTCCATTTTCATGCGCTCGCCCAGCGATAGTTCCCGCACTGGTTGGCGAGTCAGCTCCTGGACGTGGAACAGATGAGTCAGCTCGTCCAGCGTCTGGTTGAAACGCTGTGCGGGCAGCGAATAAATCTCACGGTGCAATTGAAAGCTGTCGGCCGCGGGAAGATCCCACCAGAGCTGGTTTTTCTGACCCATGACCAGGGCAAAGCGGCGGCGGAAAGCGTCGGCCCGCTCCCAGGGAGTGAAGCCAAGGACCTGCGCCGAGCCGCTCGTCGGGAAGATCAGGCCCGAGAGCATTTTCAGCGTGGTCGTTTTGCCGGCTCCGTTGGGTCCCAGGAACGCGACCATCTCTCCGGGTTCAATCGTGAAACTCACGCCGTCGACCGCCCGGACTTCTTTGTACTCCCTCCGGTACAGGCCGCGGAGCCCGCCCAGGAAGCCCTCTCTCTTCTGTGAGACCCGATAAACCTTGGTGAGGTCAATTGCCTCGATGATTGGCATGGAGCACACCGTCAAGGGAGCGGAGCGCGTGCTATCCTGCAAGTCATTCGGCCAAGCCGAACGCCGCACTCCTCACCAATTGTATCGCGGGGCCCCCAGACTCCAAAGAGCTTGTCCATTCGCCAGACTGGAAGCTCTACAAACGATAAATACGCCAAAGCTTGAAATTATTTCCCTGCCGCACTTGATAAACTTGCAACATTCGCTAGAATTCCATCAATTGACGCCGTCCCGAGAAGGCGCACTGCCACATCGACGGGCGCTGTGACCTTCTCTTTTGGTATACTCTCCGCCGGTTCGCTCGTCCTTTGGTGGTGCTGCCCGGCAGCGTTATCTGCTGTAAAACGTGCCCAACCTGCCTGACCGGGTCCTGCATCGGTAACTTTCAACCCCTGTTTTGATCCAATTGAGCGCTTTCCAGACTTCGGTCAACGGAGACCCCATGGCTATGCTATTTCCGAGCAGCGGTTTGGAGCAGCCCGTCCTCAGCGGTCAGCATCTCGTGCGTACATTCGGCAAGGGGGAGGAAAAAACCACCGCGGTGCGCGAGGTGTGCATTGACCTGTACCCAGGGCAGATCTCGCTCCTGATGGGACCTTCGGGCAGCGGCAAGTCCACTCTTTTGTCGGTCCTGTCCGGTTTGCTTCGTCCCGATGCCGGCAAGGTGCTGGTGCGCGGGACCGACCTGTGGAGCTTAACGGACCGCCAGCGGGAGCGGTTCCGCCTTGAGCATTTCGGCTTTATTTTCCAGGGTTACAATCTCTTCCCAGCGTTGACCGCACGGCAACAGCTGGAGATGGTGCTGCGCTGGGGGGAAGGAGCTTCGCGGAAGGAAGCACGGTGGCGAGCCCTCGAATTGCTCGATCGCTTGGGGTTGGCCAAGAAAGCGCATCTCAGGCCGGCGCAGCTTTCGGGGGGAGAGAAACAGCGGGTTGCCATCGGGCGCGCCTTGATCAAGAAGCCGGTCCTGTGCTTTGCGGATGAGCCGACTGCCGCTCTCGACTGGATGCACGGCGAACAAGTCATGGAATTGCTAAGCGCGGCCGCACACGATCAGGAAGCGACCATCCTGGTGGTTGCGCACGATCCACGGCTGGTGCCGTTTGCGGATCAAGTGTTTCATCTGGATGATGGCCGGCTGGCGGAGCCAGAACCGGTCTACCAGCGGGCGCTGCGGAGTGTATCGTAAGAAAAGAGCCACACGCACAGAATTGGGTTTGACTGGCCCCGAACGTCAAGTACGAGGCGGATTTGATTAGCGCGTCTGGTGCCACTGCCACAGCTGTAGGACAAAGCCATTGACTTGCTCAGTCAACTCCTTCGTGACACGCCGGTGGCACTGACCTTGTCCCCGTGACCATCAAGGCGAAATCTAGGCAATCTGATTGTCCCACTCGCGCGCCATTGCACTGCTACGATGCGCCAATTGCACTCGTCGTTCCACAGGATGGCAACCTCGACTACGTCAGCAGCGGGGAGCATTTGCAGCCCGGTGGACATGAGGTGATTCGGCTCACGGCGGACGGGAAGCTGGACCGTGTCGCCACAGACCTTGCCAAGACGTCTGAGAAGCTCGGCGGGATCAAAGGCCTGGCGGCCGGCCCCGATGGGGCACTTTACCTCTCCTACCCGAAGGCCGTCCTGAAAATCACGGCGAACGGGAAGGTCACGACGCTTGCTGATCCCGTGGTCGTGACAGACGGCGGCAAAGACCTCCCCGAAGGCACGCCGGAGAGTCAACCGCCCTCGTTGAGAGGGTTGGCCGTCGATGGCCGGGGGACGGTATACGCGGCTGCTACCAGCTGTCGCTGTGTGGTGAAAATCAAGGCCGACGGTAAGGTTGAGACTGTCTTGAAAGCCGAACGGCCTTGGTCGCCGACCGGCGTCGCCTTGCAGGGGGGAGCGATCTACGTGCTGGAGTATCCCAACGCGAACGGCGAAAGACATGCGGACTGGGTGCCACGGGTTCGGAAGGTCGACCGCGATGGCAGGGCCACGACGCAGGTCACCTTCCCCAAGAAGGATGGATAGCACAGGCTCCCAAGAACCGCCGCCGAACCCCTTATGGCCTCTTCAGTCAAGCCACGGACGATATACAGGGGCGATGCTTTACTTCTTCCCGCGGGCTACAGTCGGAACTGCCTCTGACGCGACACCTCCCGGAGTCGCCGACCGCCACGCCCAGACTACACGCTAATCAAATACTGCCGAACCGCAGCCGGAACGAGCCCTCCTACCCAGTCCCGCTGAAGGTGTCCGTTTTTTTGAGCGGCGGTGCGCAGAACCGCGTGCGGATGCGCCCCGCGCGGTTCTGTGCACCGCCGCGAAACGGACCCAACCGACCGGACCAGGTATCAGAGGAAGCGACCGGGCTCTAGGCAAATTCGATGGGCAACCGCACGCGCAGGTCGATCCTGGCAAGATCAGCCTGGATGTGCCAGCACCGTGGAACGGAAGCCGCCTCGGAAACCCAGGCCTAGCGGTCAGCCTGGTCTCCCTGTTCCAGCAAAGCCAATTAGAAAAAATGGCTCTTTCGGCATGTTACCGAGCCCATCGACCGGAGGACCAGGCACAGAACTTGCGAGATAACTGAATGATCGCCTCTACGCGTTGCATCCATCGCCCTGTTGAGAAGAGGTTACCCTTGGCTCGAGCTCTTGCTAGGGGCATTGCGACGGATCCTGCGGTCCACTGGATTTCGTTCTCGGCGGCCAGACCAACCGCATCCAGTGCACCTCATCTTGTACGCCTATTACGCGACTTCTTCCTTTGGTTCGGAGCGCTGGCGCTCGCCCGGCTTAGTCGGGGGTTTCGGTACAGGTTCAGCCCGCTAGGGGCGAGGGCCCCATCTGCTGCCAAAGAGGATGGCTACTCCGCTGCAGATTCAGGAGCATGTATCAGACTGTCCCGCCGGTCCGCACCAACAGTCACGTCGAAGGCACGAACTGCCCTGCGCTACCTGGAAATGGTCCGCGACAAGATTTCTTGCCACTTTCAGAGCCAAAACCGGATATACACGCGGCATCCGACCAGAAGTACAGGTATTTCGCTGTAAGCTATCGCCCGCAAGCACGTATCACACGGAGGAAGGAGTTGAAGTGGATCCCGACCGATGCCGACGGGCGACCGTGATGCGGGGAGCATTGCCACTCGCGAGAAGACCAGAGGGTCGGATGGTAATGGACACGATGTGAAGACCTCAGGTTTCTTGTCCGACGCCGACGCTCCCCCGAACCGGCAAGCGTTCGCGGCAAGACACGATCCTGTTTCAAAGCAAAGGAGATCCGGCTCATGTTCCTGAACCTGTTTCACTCGCTCCACCGAACAGAATGGCTCCGAGCCCGGCCCGTTTTGGAGGCGCTTGAAGGGCGCACGCTACTTTCGGCCGGCCTCATTGACCTCAACCTGGCCGGTACCGCCAGCGGCAACAACGCCGCCCTCGAGTCTCGCGATGCCGGTCAACTCGGCAGCGGCGCCCGTCAACGCCAAACCTCCGACGGCCGTTTCGTCGTCTTTGAAAGCCCTTCCTCGGACCTGGTGGACCCAAGCATCGACGTGAACGGCACTCACCCCGACGTCTTCCTGCGCGATCGCCAGACCGGCACGATCCAGGCCGTCAGCCTTCGCGACGGCGTCAACGTCACCGGCAACGATAACTCGTATAGCCCGGTTATCAGTCCCGACGGTCGCTACGTCGTCTTCGAGAGCATTGCAACCGACCTGGTGGCCAATGAGCCTGCCGGCGCTAACCTCTTCCTCCGCGACCTACAGGCAAAGCGAACGTTCCTGCTCGGCCCGGGCGCCGCCGGCACCGAGGGAGGCAACGACGCCGAGTTCAGTGGCAACAGCCAGTTCGTCACGTACACCAGCAATGACCAAGTCTACGTCCGGAATCTTCCGGCCGCCACCACGACCCTGGTCAGTATCAACAAGGACGGCACCAGCCCGGGCCTGGGTACTTCGGAAGAACCGACCATCAGCGCCGACGGCCGGTACATCGCTTTCACGAGCATTGCTGCCGACTTGGTGCCGAACTTCGTCAACGCGTTCTCC
>DATGIQ010000410.1:0-17507 GCA_035295665.1 Gemmataceae bacterium
ATAGTGGGGTCTCCGTGCGGGTAGACAGAATATCCAGCTGCAAAACTATCCGCGCGAGGCCCCTTTGCCCAGCCCAGCTGACGCAGCAACCCTCATAAAGCCAATGCGTTATGCATATGCGGAAGGGCGGTTACGCCCAACACGATGAGCGGCCGCACTGCTCGCAAAAGATGGCATCCCGCAGTTTGTGGCCGCATTCCTGGCAGTGAGAGTAATCCGACATAGAAGGTCCTCGATTTTCGTCGCTTCCCTGGAACCGAGCAAAGCCCATGCCAAAGTTCAATAACCTTGCGCGGACGTGGCAACTACAACATCCATTGGCTTTCCCCGCTCCGATGCGTACAATAAAGCTGGTTGGCGGAGCCCTACTGAATCCCAAGTCGGCTCCGATTGGAATTTGAGCTGAAGTCGTCGGAAGACTAGGCGAAGGGCCACCCGGCCTGCTGGGGGGCTGTTGACGAGTAAGCCGACGTGGTCGAATGCCTCATCAGGGTGTTCCACCACGTCGGCTTTTTTTTGTAAGGAGATACAACCATGACCACCGCAGCGAGAACGCCAGAAGCGGAGCACCGAAAACCCGAGGCCGGGAAGGACGAGAGGCGTGCCTCAACAAGCGCGCACAGGCAGGCCCTTATCGAGGGTCTCAACCATGACTTGGCCGGGGAGTACCAGGCCATCTTGATGTACACCCACTACTCGGCCAAGCTCACCGGACCGTACCGCAGGGAACTGCGAGCCCTCTTTCAGGCGGAAATTGGCGACGAACAGGGCCACGCCCAGTTCCTGGCAGACAAGATCGCCGCTCTCGGGGGCGAACCGACCACGAAACCCAGGCCGGTGCCGCACGCCGACCAGCCGCGGGAGATGCTGGAGCACGCGTTGGTAGCCGAAGAACAGGCCATTGCGGACTACAACACGCGGCTCGGCCAGGCGGAAGGCGTCGGTGACTTCGGCCTCAAGGTGGTCCTGGAAAATCAGGTCGCGGACGAGACCCGGCACAAGGAGGAGATCGAACGCATCATCGCCGGCTGGGACGAACGCTGATCGCGACCGACCGTTACGGCTGGACCACTGGCCACGTCATACAGAAACCTGCCCACCGGCGACGGGATGGACAACCCGGCGCCCGTGAGCTGCGCCCTGCACGCGGTCGAGCGCTGAGCCGGCCACCGCCGCGGGCGCAAACGAGATACGGAGGCAATGTCGATGAGCAAAGTCATGCTGAAACTGCGACAGCTTGAACAAGACATCTTGGCGACTGGCAAGGTCGATCACCCCGAGCTGCAAAGGCTACGCCAGGAGCTGTACACCCACGATAAAATCGAGCGCCCGGAGGCCGACTTCCTTGTCGAACTCCACAAGCGGGTGCAACACCTTACACCGGCCTTCGATCAATTCTTCTACCAGGCCATCAAGGACCACATCCTGGCGCACGGCCGGATCGACGCCGAGGAGGCCGCCTGGCTGCGGCGGATGCTCTTCGCCGACGGCAAGATCAAAGACGAGGAGCGCACCTTCCTGCACGAACTCAAGGGCGAAGCCAAGCAGGTCAGCCGCGAGTTCGAGGCACTGTTCGAGGAGAGCATGAAGCAGCGGCAGGAGCAGCACACATGTGGCTAAGCACGATGCTGGTTGACAGGGGGAGCGCGGCCATGACGAGCCATGAGAATCCAGGGTTCTGGTATCACATCTTGATCGCACTCGGTCGTGCGCTCAGGCGTGGGATTCTGGGTAAGTCAAGCCACGACTACATGAAGCAGTTCAGCGGCAGCGACGAGTCTTGGGACAGGGTAATCGCGGCCCAGTTGGGTTGGCCCGAGAAACAACCTCCGAAGCCTGATCCGAATCCTGTCCGTAGTTCGGGTCACGCGGTTGTGCATGCCAGGCCAGGTGATCGGAGAAATGCTTCCTCTCTTCCGCAGCGGGACTACGAACCTGTTCATGGGTGGACCCAGCGTCAATGTGACGAGTATATGGCTCGCAACCTGGGCTATCGATCCACTTACGAAGCGGAATTGCAAAAACGGTTGTTCCACAGGAATTCTCGGAGTTAACGGAGCGTCCTTTGATTGATTTGGTCTATGGAGAATCGACCAGGACAAAGCCGCAAGCAACACCGAGCCAAAGGGTGCAAAGCAAGCTCGTGAATCGCAAACCGATCCCTTGCGCGGTTTGTGATGGGTACATAAGCCCCTTTACTGGCCTTCCGGTGATCCTGGATGACAAAGAACGAATCATCGAATTCGTTCATCCCGGTTGTTGCGTTCATGAGGAATGAACGTCCTCGGTATGGCCGGCGCAAGAACGCAGCCGTCTTGGTCGGGGACATGGGGGGGGCATGGGTAATCCCAGTCGTCCCTAGTCGAGGCACGACCATCCTGGAAAAGAGGAGCTTCCCATGCTGAGCAGTTATCCGGTGGCCTGTCCGCACGCGAACTGTGATTGGACCGGTAGCCTGGTGCCTTCCCTCCTCCGGGGCGGACCGGACGCGGAGATTGTGTCCATGCACCGAGCCTGGTTTCGCTGCCCGCGCTGCCAGGCCGACTGGGAAGTGCGTATCACCGATGACAGGGTGATGGTCCTGCCTGCCGTCGAGCGCGGCGGCTGAACCTCATCAGGGGCGCATCCACATGAACCAGTTGAAAATCGGCATCCGTCTGGAATCGCTGGGGCTGCCGCTACGCCGGGCCCTCCGGGAGGCCCAGCGGCTCGGCGTGAAGGGCGTGCAGGCCGACGTGGCCGGCGATCTGTCGCCGCACACCCTGTCGCAGACCGGCCGCACCGCATTCCGCCACCTGCTGGCGTCCCATAACCTGGAGCTGACCGCGCTGGGCTGCCCGTTGCGCCGGGGCCTGGACATCCCGGAAGACCAACAGCAGCGCATCGACCACATCCAGGCGGTACTCGGCCTCAGCGTTGACCTGGGTAGCCGCATCGCTATCATCCAGGCCGGCCGCGTCCCCGAGAAGGCCGACGACCCGCGCGCTCCTCTCCTGACCGAGGCCCTCCGGGTACTGGGCCGCCACGGCGACCGCGTCGGTGCCGTCCTGGCCCTCGACACCGGCCTGGAGTCGGGCGCAGTGCTGGCCGCCTTTCTGGATCGCTTCGACACGGGCGGCCTCGGCGTGAACCTCGACCCGGCCAACCTGTTGATGGGCGGCTTCGATCCCTATGAGAGCGCCCGCGCCTTGCACGGCCGGGTCGTCCACTCCAACGCCAAGGACGCCCGCGTGAGCGGCGCCAGCCGAACCGCCCAGGAGGTGCCGCTGGGCCACGGCGACATCGACTGGACGCGCTACCTGGCCGCGCTGGAGGAGATCCAGTACCGGGGCTGGCTGATCGTCGCGCGCGAGAGCGGCGACAACCGCGTCCCCGACGTGGCGGCCGGCATTGGTTTTCTGGCTCGGTTCGTGGGGTCTCCAGAATAGCCGGCGGATCACGGGCGCAGACTGTGTGCAGCTCCTCGGGACAAGAAAAGCCCTCGCACCTTGTCCTTTCTGGTCGGAAACGGCAAGGTCGACTCAGGAGCGTGGGAGGCGTTCTCATGGCGTTGTTTCTGGACAAGTACGGGCAGCTGCGGGATTGGGCGCCGGCGGACCTGCTGGGGCGGATCGACCGGACGTGGGTCGATGGCGACAGCCGCTATCAAGTGCGAATCCACGGAATCGAGGCCGTTGCCGATCGGAGGGTCGTGGTGAAGGCAAACACGCTCGGCCGAATGCCGCTGCCGGATAGGGTCTCCTGATGTGTCCTCTTCTCCCCATTCAATACTGCCGCGGCGGGCTAAGACAGATGGATTATTTTGTCGGGCCAGTGAGGGGCCCGCGAAAAACCGCGCCTGGTCCGCGCGACTCCATGGCGATGGGTCAAGAAGCAGACAGCGAACGCTGCAGCATCCGGGACGTGGTGTTGAGAACGATCCCGAGCACAGCTACAGGTGTACTCCACATTTAGGATATATCCCGAAATAATGCCAAAACACGCATTTGCCGATGGCTGGCGGGGCAGCATTAAGAGGAGACCGAACGCCAGGCGAAGAGGCCCAGCTCGGGCTACGCGACCGGGGCCGATGTTTAGCGGAACAGCAATCGACTTGCTTTCCCCGTTCCGAGCCGTACAACAGAGTTGCTATTGCGTCATTGGCGCTCCGATAAATACGCAATGTGAAATCGTCGGATGACCAGATGAAGAGCAACCCGGCCATGCCGGGGGGCTAGTTAAAAAGTAAGCCGACGTGGTCGAACATCTCAGGGTGTTCCATCACGTCGGCTTCTTTCGCTTGCGGGAACGGGCGACGGTCGCAACCTGCGGCGCAACAGATCGCCGAAGCAGCAATCGCTTTCGCGGAGTGGCGAACGGGCCGCGTGCCCAACGTGGTGACCGCGGTCTTAAGTGATAATACGTTGGTGAGTCATGGACACCTGAATAATCCCCTTCCGCGGGGACGGGAAATGAGCTCGGCGGTGAACCCCTTGGTTTCCCTTGGTTCCTGCCGCCCGAAACAACTTTGCGCTCTTGAGATGATAAACACGGGCCCGGCTGGTAATTCGCTAACTCAGCCCAACCCTTTTTTGAAGGAGAGCCTGACCATGCTACGTTTCTGCTGTCCTTTCTGCGCAGTGCTGACGAAGCCGTCCGCCAAGCGTATTGACGCGGCCTGCCTGGCCCTGTTGGCCACGCTGGGGTTGACCGTATCGACCGCCCACGGACAGCAACGTATCGTGCCAATGAGGCCAGGCATGGCCATGCAGAGGTCAGCCTTTAACCCGGCCATGGCCGGGAGGATGCTGCCTGTCTTCCCGTCCGGGTTGTTCGGCTTCAACCCGCACTCCGGGTTCGGCAACCTGGCATTTTTGTACGCGAACCCTTATAGCATGGCTGGCATGGGTGGCAACCCCTACGGGGCGAGCTCTGCCGCGGGACAATCTGCTTCCTCCTACGGCAATTCTTCTACTTCTTCTTCTGATCCCTCCGCCGGTTACCTCAGTGGCGGCGCCAGCATGACCAATGGCCAAGGCCGTTTCGAAGGGAGTCAACAGCAGGCTTATCTGCTCCAGGAACAGGTCCGTGGCGAGCAGGCGGCGAATCGCCGCGAAATCTTCGATGAACACCTGTACGAGCGCGACAAGACCCCGACCGCCGAACACGAACGACAGACATTCCAACAGGAGCAGCTCGAGCGCAGCCGCAACAACCCACCGCGGACCGAGATTTGGTCCGGCCAGGCACTCAACACTCTCCTGGCCGACTTGCAGAAGCTCCCCGCCCGGGGCGGCTGGCCGGTTCTCGGCACCGCCGAACTTCCGCTCGATGAGGACGGGCTGAAGCACATCAACATCACTGCCGGCAACGGCGGCAACGCCGGTCTGTTGAAGGCCGAAGACGGGCTGCATTGGCCGCTGGCTTTTGCGGGCGAGGATTTCAAGGCGGAACGGGAGCGGCTTAGCGCGCTGGCCCAGCAAGCCGTCCGGCAGGCGACGTTGGGCGGCCCGGTGGACGTCGGCACGACAGGGCAGATGACGCGCGACCTGGATCAGTTGCACAAAGAACTGCGTAGGAAGGCGGGCGTTCTCCCGTCTTCTCTCTACATCGAGGCGAAGACATTCCTCAACAATTGCGAGAGTGCCGTGCGGGCTCTACAACAGCGTGACGCGGCCCGTCATTTCACCGGCGTGTACGCGCTCAAGGCCAAGACGGTTCCGGAACTCGTCACGTTCATGACGGAGCGCGGGCTCCGGTTCGCCCCGGCGATACCCGGGGGAGAGTCTGCCTACGTGGCGCTCTGTCAGGCCTTGGCCGCGTACGACTTGACGGCGCGGGCACAGATAGGCCAACGCTAACTCTCTCCACCGTGCCCATACTCACTGGTCCAGTACCATCTGTCCCCGCGGCACCGCGCCTCCAATCCTTCGTGTGATACGCTCCTTCATTTTGCTGCGCGGACAGCGGACGAGGCAAGGGCCAAGCGGACCTGGACTGGCTCCCCGCACCCAAAGCGCTCATCGGGATTGGGCGGCCGCACGAGAACGGGCATCCATTCACTGTTGCTGGCCACCGAGATCCCCATATGGATAAGGGGCCGACCGCAGGCGGCACCGGCAAGTCGAACGACACCCAGGTCGGGCTGTCCCGGCTGATCGATGCGATCAACGATCGCTTTGGCACCAACTTCACCCAGGCCGACGAACTCTTCTTTCACCAGCTACGCGCAGAAGCGCTCACCGACGAGCATCTCCGCGAGGTCGTCACCGCCAACCCCTTGGACAATTTCCGCTACGTCTTTGTCAAAGCCCTGGAGGGCCTGTTCATTGACCGCAGGGAGCAAGACGAAGAACTGTTTGCCAAGTACATGAACGACGGCGATTTCCGAGAGCTCGTCTCCGAGCACTTGCTGAAGCAGGTCTATGAGCAGATTTGGGAAGAAGGCGCGGCGTAGCAAACCAGCGCGCCGTCATTCCCCGCGTCCGTGCTGACAAGACTATCTCCTTTCGCCGCTTCTTAAGCCAGCACCACGGCGCCCATTCTGCCTCTGGGTTAGGGTCTCTGCCTACAAGCTGGCGCAGCTGAATCACAGGTGATCTTCTACACGGGAAGTGTGAATTCCGCTTATCTCAGCTGTGAAACGCTTCGCCGACGTATCGCCGAACTCGAAGCCCCGCTTGCGGAGACCTTGCACGCCGGCAAACGCCAGGCGGCACCGGTCGCGAAAGGACCACCCAAGGCCGAGCCCAAGAAGCCTGGCCGCAAGCCCGGCCAAAACTCGGGCGCCAAAGCCCATCGCCAGCCTCCGCAGACCATCGACGAAATCGACGAAGCCCCGCGGCCTGGCCGCTGTCCCGATGGTGGCGGCCCCATCGAGGAAACCCATGTCGAGCAGCAACATCCGGTCGAGATCCCGCGCAAGCCGATCCATCGCCAAGTCTCTGTTTGGCGGTGCATTGCGCGATTAATCCTTCTTTTTCTTGGCCGGCGCCTGCCCGCCTTGGACGCGCACAGGCCAGTTCTTTTTCACGAGCGCCTTCATTTCCCCCAGAACCTGGGCATACTTGGGATCGGCAGCGAGGTTGTGAAGTTCCTTTGGGTCGGCATCGTGATCGTAGAGTTGCGCCCCCTGCTTGCCCTCGTCCCACTCCGTGTACCGCCAGCGTTCGGTGCGGACCGAGTAACCGGGGAAACCGGCCCGTTGCACCTGTGTAAACGCGGGGCGGTTCCAAGACGCTTGCGGGTTGTCCAGAAGTGGCTTCAGGCTCACGCCTTCCAGGTTCTTCGGAGGCGTTAAGCCGGCCAGGTCGGCGAGGGTTGGATAGAGGTCCACGAACTCGACGGTGCGTGGGCATGCCTTGCCGTTGCCCTTCGCGCCGGGGGCGATGATGATGAGCGGCACGTGGGCCGATTCCTCGAAGAGGCTCTGCTTCATCCACAAGCCGTGCTCCCCTACGTGGTAGCCATGATCGCTCCAGAATACGACCACCGTATTGTCCCACAACTTCAATCGGTCCATCGTGTCCAGCAGCTTGCCGATCTGGGCATCCACGAACGAGATGGCGGCGTAGTAAGCTTGTTTGCAGGTGCGCGCCTGCTCCACGGTGATGCCAAAATAGGGCCACGGGGTCGTCGAGGCGAGTGCCGGCTTCGGGACACTGTCCGCGAACCCAGAGGCAACGCTGGGGAGCTGGATTTGATCCATCGGATAGAGCTCGAAATACTTTTCCGGGGCCACGTAAGGCGTGTGTGGCTTGTAGAAGCCGGCGGCCAGGAAGAACGGCTGGTCCTTATGCTCTTCCAGAAGCCGGATCGCCTCCAGAGCGACTTTCCCGTCGGTGTGCTCCTCATCCTTGCCCTTCGTATCCGAGAGGAAGCACATGGCGGAACCTAGTCCGCGTTTCGGCGTGTAGTTGATGATGTCCGTTTCGAGCACAGTCTTGTCGCGGCCGGCTGGGTTGACCACGTGATTCCACGACGGCGGATCATCCAGGCCGCTGGTGCCGATATCGTTGGGATTGCCGTAGTGGTAGATTTTGCCGACCCGGGCACTGTAGTAGCCGTTATTCTTGAACAGCTGCGGCAGCGTCACGACATTGGGCAGGCCGGTGCGGAAATGATACGTCAAATTGAAAACACGGGTCGTGCTGGGACGCAGCCCGGTCAGCAACGAAGACCGGCTTGGACTGCACAGGGGGAACTGACAGTAGGCGCGGTCAAACTTCACGCCCATCTTCGCCAGCCGATCGATATTCGGCGATTTGATGAACGGATGGCCGTAGCAGCCGAGATCGTTGTTCATGTCGTCCACGGCGATGAACAAGACATTGAGCTTGCGCTCCGCACTTTCGGCAGGAGGAATAAACCAGGCCAGCAACAGCAGGCAAAGCGGGAGTCGAAGATGCTTCATGGAAGGTCTCGCAATTCCAGATCAAGGAAACCGAGCGGGGCTTGTCACAGTAGGTTCGTTCACTTACCGTCTACTGTAGGCCGTTGGCCTCGCCGTGGCGATATCCGATGGCAGGAATCGCCACACTCCGGCTTGACCGGTCGGGGCTCCTCTGCTATCTAGCCGGCCATCAGCCGATCTTGTTTTTGGGGATAGCCAGCAAACCGGCGCGGGAAATTCGCGACGGTCTCTTTGGCCGGCGGGCTCGGACGCACCATGATGGCAAGCGTCCAGGTTTCGCTGCCGGATCGGCCTTCGTCGTTCTCTTCATCCTCTTCCATCGAGCGCAGCAAGTTCATCACGTCCGAGGGGCCAACCGATGAGGCAATGGCTGGACAGGTTTCGTACCCAAATCGATTGGCTCTGGCTTGGTACGATCGTGCTCGCCCTGATGCATTTATCGCCGCTCTTCCGCACGGGCTACTTGGCCGACGACGCGGGCAATTCCCTCGTGCATGGCATCTTGCGGTACTACGGAATCAATATCTTTCAGCTGCTCTTTCGCGACACCGTAGCCTGGATAAGCCAGGCTCGTTTTTATCCCTTGGCCAGCGCTCACATTTACCTGGTGTTCTACCTGATACCCACTTTGATCCTGTATAAAGGCTTTGTCATCCTCCTCATCTTGAGCAATCTGGCCCTGTTCCGACTACTTGTCCGAAGACTTTATCCCATTCCCGGATTCGCGGAACTCTGTGTCCTGCTCGTTCTCGCCCTCTTCCAATTCAGGATCTATCACGATCCGATTTTGGCGTTCGGTGGACTCATTCAATTCGCGCTGCTTTATGTCTTGGTATCGCTGTTGTGCTTGTGCAAGTATTTTGAATCGGCCCGCCCTGCTTGGTTGCTGGCTAGCGTGGGGACCTACCTGCTGGCGCTGTTGACCTACGAAATCACCTACCCGTTGTTTCTTCTCCATTTCCTGGTCGCGGCTATTTGCACCCGCGGCTGGGTTCAAGTCCTCCGAACTGGCGCGTGGTTCCTGGGCGCGGCCGCGGCGTGCGCGGGCCTGTGCCTCTTTCTGCGCAAGATCCTCGGATTCACTGCGGACTTTGCGTACCAGCCCAATCACGATATTGCGGCGTATGGATCGGCATTGTGCAAGCAGATCTTCGCCGGGATACCGCTCAACTACCCGTTGACCGCAGGCCGGACGTACCTTCCGCCTTGGCCGCGTCTTCGTCACGCCTGGTCTACCTTGGCAGAAGCGGTCCTGGCGTTTCTTCTGTGTCTATCCTTGATCCGACGGATGTCTGGCGATACTTCCCCATTTCGTCGCTTGGCAATGGGTCGCACGCTGGCAATGGCGCTCTCCTTTGTGATTCTGCCACCGCTGCTGACGTGTCTTTCGCCAAGGTACCAGCGCGAACTCTTCTGGGGCGTGGGACAACTACCGGTCTATATCGAATATCACGGCTTCGGCCTGCTCCTCGCCTCCATCCTTGCCGCAGCCCTACATTGGCTGGTCCACCGGCCGCGCACGCTGGGCGTGGCGGGCTTGATGGCTTCGTTGCTGATTGCAGTGGAATTATCCTTTACCGGATATTTCAACAAGGCCATCGCCCAGAGATGGGCCCCTGCTTGGTACACCGAGAGACAGGACGTGGAAAAGGCGCTGGCCGCGGGATTGGCCGACGCTGTTCCGGAGGGCGCCACGTTGATCCCCGCACATCGGTATCCGTGGTGGCACGATTCATTCGGTGCATATTTCTATTGCCAGAACAGCGGAAAGAAACTTCGCTTTTCGACATCCTTGCAACGTGGTCCGGGGATTCCGCTCATCCAGTGCGGGACGTCGGGCAATGTCGAGCACCTGCCGCCGAGTTCTCATTGCTATGGACTGTATGATTCACGGTTGGACTCGCGGCTTGCCTGCGTCTTTCTATGTGAGCTGAACTCGGATTCGGGAGGGCTTCCGGGCATATCCGCTGCCCAGGAAACGAGGTTGGGCTGGCTCTTTGTCCGAAATCTCCATCCCAACGCCGAACCTTTTCCGATGACATGCCGCATCACCGGCACAGGCGCGGGAAGCGTTCGGTATGTTCGCCTGGAGGATTGCAAGCTCGTTCGGCAGCAAAGGGATTGGGCCCTCTATCGCTTCGAGATCAAGGACGGCTGCGTGGACGCCCAGAGTTTACATGTCGAGCTGGTAGCGGGTGGCACGAAGTCCTGAACTGCATGCGTTGTAGGCTACGGTGCATCGGCAGCGGTTCTCCCAACCACGCCAGCTTCGGCAAGCGCCTCACTGGCTTCATCGCGCACACCTTTGACCGGATCCTTCAACGCTTCTTGAAGGCCGGGGATTGCCTCCTTCGGCAACACTTTGTGGCGGGCTAGCCTTCCCAGGGCTTCGGCGGATTCGGCTCGAACTTCTGCATCGGGATCCGTGAGCGTTTGAAGGAGAACGGGGGTTGCGCGGACGGCGTCGAGCCGGCCGACCACACCCACGGTCTCAACAGCCTGTGCTCGGATGCGCCCGCTCGGATCCTCCCGGCTGATGGCCAAGAGAGTCGGCAGGATCTCCACCGCGTCATGATCGACATACCGCAAGATCAGCATCGCCTTGATGCGGACGCTTTCGTCAGGATCATGGAACGCGGCCACGAGGTCGGGCAGGGCGTCTTTCGCATGGGAGCCGACAACCGCCAAGGCGTCCACGGCCTCCGCGCGGACACGTGGATTCTTATCGTGGAGGGCGTCAACGAGGGAAGGGACTGCACGGGCGCCGAGATCCTGCAAGCCACTATAGGCGGCCTCACGGACGTTATGGTCTTCGTCCTGGAGGGCGTGCCGCAGGAGCGGCGTCGCCATCGGACCGATCTTGCCAGATACGATGACCGTCATCTCGCGTCCCAACGGCACGAGATCGATGATCAGGCCGATCAGCACGATCCCCAGCAATCCAACCACTCCCTTGATCAGAGTCTTGTTCGTGAGCCGTTTCACCGCACGCCTCGGGTGTTGGATCGAGTGGATGGATGTTTGCTCGGCTCACCGGCTGGATGGCGGAAACCGGACCTGCACCGCGATGCCACACCGCAGCCGGCCGTCTGGGTTTGGCGTGCGGACCAAAACGGGCACGAGGCCAGTAGCTAGGTCCGTAGCAAGGCCGATGAAAACGACTCGGCCCTTGCCGGAGAAGCTCTTTTTGCTGTTTGTGCGCATTTCAGCGGTTTGGCCGACGGCCAACTCATCGACCTGCTCGGGAGTCAGGTCACAGCGCACATCGATCTCGCTCAGATCCAGGATTTCACCCCAGACGGCCGTCCCGGGCCGCGACACCGCCCCCCGATACACGTCGAGCCGATTGACGACGCCGTCAATCGGCGCCTCCACGACGAAGTGTTCGAGCTCCGCTTTGGCTCCATCGAGCGCTGCCTTCGCAGCCTGTACATCTTTCTCGGCCTTGAAGGAGGCGGTGCGGATGTCGTGGTAGTGCTCTTCAGCCACGGCCCCCTTTTCGTGCCCTTTCTCAATTGCTTCCAGGCGGCACCGGGCCTCCCCGAGTACAACTATCGCACCCTCCAGGATTGCCTGCTTCGCCCGCAAGTCTGCCTGTGCTTCATCATCATCGATCTTGACCAGGGGTTGACCCTTTTTCACACGGTCACCCAGCGCGACCAGGACTTCCGTCACCGGATGCGGAGGAGCGGCCGGCGCGATTAGCGCTTTTCGCTGCGGCACGGACTGCGTCCGGCCTAAAACCTCGATCCCGCCCACTTCAGGCCGCCGTTCGGATTTCTCGTCTGGCCGGGGGGAAGCGTTCAGCTTAGCCGTGGCTGCGCCGATCCCCGCGAGAGTAAAGATCACGAAAAAACCGAAACCCCAACGTGTTCGTGGATGGAAAAGTTGGCGGAGCATGGCTATCCTCTGGGGAGAGAATCTCGGTTACTGACGACACCTATTGAGGGATGCGATCATCGGGCGGCGGTTTCACGCACCATGATATAGGATTCTGGGCCCGCGTGCAGTAGATCGTTCCCTCAGAAATTGAATTCCGCCCGGAGCAGAATTCCTTGATCGCTCAGCTCACCCCGCGCGGTCGTGTTGCTGTTCCGGCCCACGTTCCACCAGTATTCGTACTCATAGCCGAAAAACAACTGGGCATCGGGCCAACCGGGAGGCTGCCAGCTCAAGCCGAGGGACCACGTGAGCATGGGAACATCCTGGGAGGCACGGTCATTGGTCCCCGCGGCCAGTACTTCTCCCGTCGGTCCGATGGGCGTCGTCTCTTCGAAGAAATGCTGTTCGAGCCGGCCGAGAATGGTCGCTCCATCCACACGGCCGACAAAAGCCAGGCCCGATTCCTCCCATCGCCGCGCCAGCTCCAAGCCCATGTGCGGCCCAAAGCCCCAGAAGTTGTTGCTAGTCTGCCGCTCGAAGACGCCGCTGCCGGCCGTGGCTACGGCGACCGGCTCAGCGGAACGCGAATCGAAGAAGGCCCCAACGGCACGGATTCCGAACCGCCATTTCATGCCCCAATGGGGTAGCAGAGAAAGCTCACGGCTGGAGTAATCGAGATCGCCCACGTTCACATCGAGCCGGCTCTTGAGCGCTGCCAGGCCATCGGGCGCCGGCGACAACCCCGAGCCCTCCGTAGAGAAGAAACGGTAGGCGATGGAGAATTCGCCAAATCCGGAAGGCAAACGGCGCCCCACCTCGAAACGCGGTGAAGCGGCCCAATTGAGCTCCGCGCTTCCGATGTGCACGGTGTCCGGCGTCCGGCCCGGAAGCGTGACCAGTTCGGTCAGGCGATTCTTGACGTGGGCGGCAACGATGCCAATGTCTAGATCGGCGAACCACCCCGGTGGCGGCAGTGGCGGCGGATCGAGTCGAGGGTCCCGTTCGAAATAGGGACCTGGCAAAGCATCGCAGAAGTAGGCCGCGGCGGCAGGCGGCGCTTGCAGCAGGGATCGGGGAGCGTCCGGCGGCCGGGGGAATCCAGGCAGGATGTCCGGTTCGGCGCTCGTACCGGGGATCGCTGCCGGTGGAGCGGCGGTAGGCGTCTGCGCTTGGGCCGACCCACAGGGAGCCAGCGCTCCCCAAACGGCCAACACCACCAGAAGACGGAACAGAGAGGCCATGAACCGACTCCTCTTTACGGGCAATGCCAACACCGCACGGTTGAACGCGGAATTGGAAATTGGAAATTGAAAACTGCAAATTGCCCAAGGAGAAAAGACGCCGAAAGCTGTAGGGCCCTTGTCTACAAATGCTCATTCCCAATTTCCATTTTCATTTCTCATTGGTTGCTTCTCCGGCTGCGCCGGGCCGCATTCACAATTCCGGCCGAGTCCCGCCGGTGGACAAGCATGACAGCAGGGCCAAGGCGCCAACGCTTCCAGGTCGGGCAGAGCTGGCACCTCGCGTGGCTGCGCGAGCTGGAAGAGGTCATCCGTCTCCAAAAGGTCGGCCACGCTCACCACGGAACTCCACAGCGAGCCCAGAATGCTCAAATAGGCCGACACATTCGTTGCCAACGTTTGCTGCGCGGTCACCAAGTCGTTAAACTGCGCGTTGATGTCGATTTGGCGGCGCTCGAAAACCCCGCGGTAGTACCGAACCTGGTCGGGCAAGATGTACCGGCGGTAATACTCCAAGGCATCCAGGTTCGATTTGTAGCCCATGTAAGCGGTGGCCAGCATGTTCGTCAGGTTTTCCTCCACGCGATGCGGCTCCTCGGTGGCACGCATCAGGGCCGCCTCGGCCGCCATGATATTGCCCTTGTTCTGATCCCAGATGGGGAACGGCAAGCCAATCGTCACGGTGTGCACTGCCTGCTTGGGCGCCAGTGCGTATTCCTTGAGGAACGACACGTTGAAGTCCACGTCGGGATACGGCGTAATCTGGGCCAATTTGAGGTTGTAGCGGGCCTTGTCGAGGCCGTTGCGGGCAGCCAGCACGTCGGTATGGCTCCGCAACACATAGGCCAGGACATTGTCGTAGTCGTAATACGGGATGAAGGTATCGATGCGGCCAGCGACCTCGGTGAGCGGGAGCTGGCGCAGGCCCAACGTGGTAACGAGCTGCTTCCACGAATAAAGATACGTTTGAATTGCTTGCTTGTAAGCCAAACGGGTCGTGTACGCCTGGGCGCGCAACGCCGCGGGCTCATAAGGGGCCGCGGCTCCAATACCGAGCTGACCGGCAATGTGGAGTCGATAGATTTGGTCCGTGAAGCGGGCCAGGGCCTCGTTCACCCGGACCGTTTCCTTTGCCACCAGCACGGCAAAATAAGCGTTCCGCACCGCGGTGGCCAAATCGCTGCGCGCACGCCGCAGGGCCAGCTCGGCGTTGCGCAAATCCATCTCGGCCGCGGCCGAGGCCAATTTCAGCTTCCCGGCGAATCGAATCGTTTGATCGATGAATGGGCCCTGGAGGCCCGCCGTACTGCCGTCGTTGGAGGGTTGCACGTTCCAGCCAACGGTCGGGTTCGGATACGCACGGGCTTGGATGAGATTGCCGCGGGCCGCCTCCACATCCGATGCCGCTTGACGCAGAGCTGGGCTGTTAGCTGCGGCAATCTGTTGCAAGGCCGCGAGGGTGTACGGTTGCCCGTCCGGGCCAGGCTGGGCGACTGGAACCTCGGGCAGCGCCGGTAATTCTGGGTAAATCCGTTTGAGCTCACGCTGTGCCGCATCTCGGTCCCTGGGCAACCGGAGGAGGGGAGTTTCTGAACCGGGAATTTCGGGAGGAATCTTCGGTTCGAGCCGCATCTTTTCCGGCTGATCCTTGGTCTGCATGTAGGCGGTCGTCTGAAGATCCAGATCCGGGGTCGCAGGGGACGCGGTCTTCTTGGCGGGGGCGGAGGGGGGAGTCGGGGCGGTTGCGTTCATTTCCGCCGGCGGTTGCAGGTCAAAGGGTTGGGCGGCCAGGGCGCAGACGACTTCATCGGCGCGTTCGCTGACGTGATAGAGACATCCCCCCAGGAGCAAGAATCCAGAGAGTGCAAGCAATCGTCGTGGAGACATGGCACCAGACCTCTCTTGCAAGGAAGACCTGTCCGCAAAGATCCCCTTTTTGCTGTTGTATTGCCTCCATGAGGTATTCTTCCCAGTTGCCTGATGACGTGCATGTCGAAGGTAGTGATTGTATCGGCGGACCGGATGGGAAAGTGCAATGATTTCGGCGAACGGGCCGGTTTGGCTAAAGTGTGGGCCAGGTGTTGATCGCCATGTCTAGATTTCGGCAGGCTCGTAACCCGACAGGGCACTCAACGCAATGAGCAGAGTGCTGGCTCTCACCAGCTGCAACCGCCCATGCCGAACCATCTAGAGATCCCATAGCCTGCTTGCTCAACACCATGTTTGCACATGCAGGCTGAAATCGTCCTAGTGTGCCACGCCCCGTGCGCCCTCAGGCGGCTCCCGGTGGCCATAGAAACTGTACAGGACGGGCATGAGATACCGGTTCAAGAGCAACGTCATAATCATGCCGCCAACCACGACAATGGCAAGCGGACGCTGAGTTTGTGCACCGATACGGGTCGATAAGGCAGCGGGAAGCAGGCCAAAGATGGCCGTCAATGCTGTCATGAACATCGGCCGCACCCGTTTGGCTGCCCCTTCGATGATCGCCTCCCGCAGTGGCGCGCCCTGAAAGCGCATCTGATTAAAGTACGAGATCGACAACAAGCCATCCATGATGGCGACTCCAAAAATGGAGATGAAGCCGACCGCTGCCGAAATACTGAAGTTGGTTCCCGTCAACTTGAGCGCCCAAAGGCCTCCCATGGACAGGGCCACCACGTTCGATAGGATCACGACCGCATCCAGCAGGGAATGGAAGGCCAGGTAGAGCAACACAAAGATAAGCACCAGCGAGAGCGGGATGATGTACATCAAGCGCTGCTCCGCCTCCTGCATTTCTTGGAACTCGCCGCTCCACTCCACGCGGTAGGGAGGGTGGAACAGGTCATCAGTCTTCTGCTGGGCTTCGGCCACGGCTCCCCCAAGGTCGCGATCGCGCACGCTGAACTTGATCGCAATGAGCCGGTTGCCTTGCTCGCGGTAGATGGTCGATGCGCCGGGCCGGACAAACTTCCCTTGGGGATCTGGCAAGCCCTGGTCGTTGAGCGGCGTGACCAGATCTCGGAGGCGTCGCCGCGGTGCATTGCCGAAGAAAGTGACGTTGGCGCTCTGGCTACTGCCGAAGGGAGAGGGCATCGCCGCTGCGGTGCCGATCGTTGATACGCCGGTGCTGGCTCCGGTCAACGGCGTCTGGGGGACGTTTGGGACCATGCCAGGGGTTACGGTGTTATTGGTGACATCCACTGGGATTTGCAAGATCGCTTGTTCGCTGCTCCGTAACCGTTCCGGCCAACGCAGCGTGACATCGAACGTTTTCTCTCCTTCGATCATCTGTGTGAAGGCCTTGCCGCCGATCGCGCTTTGGACCACGTTCTCCACGTCGCTCACGCTGACACCCCAACGGCTGCATTTTTGACGATCGACCGGAAACTCCAGGTTCGGTTGGCCCTGGATATGAAATATTCCCACATTTTCCAGCCCCTGGATACTCGAGAGCCTTTCCTTCACCTGTTCGGCAAGGTGCTCCAGCTCTGCCAAGTCGGGACCGATGATCTTGACGGAATTGTCGCCCTTGACTCCGGAAAGTGCCTCCATCACGTTGTCGCGGATGTTCTGTGAGAAATTCCAGTCCACGCCAATCACGGTGTTACTGAGCTCATCGTTCATTTCCTTCCTCAGCTCCGGCTTGGTCCGCGCCCGGGAGTGCCGGAACCATGCCAGCCAACCCTCTTGCGCTTTCACTGCGGGCCATTCGTTTTCGGACTTCAGCGGGACAAAAAACTCGACATTATAGAAACCGGTCGGATCCGTACCATCATCGGGCCGGCCGATCTGGGTGACGATCGTCGCCACTTCCGGGTATTTGCGCATGATGCCACGTGCGATGCGGACCTTATCGGAGACCTCCTGCAGAGCGATGTTCAAGGGGAACGTGCCCCGGACCCACAGATTCCCTTCCTCCAGCTCCGGCATGAACTCGTGGCCAAGGAATGGTAAGAGCGTCAGGCTAATCCCCAGCATGACGCCAAAAACACCCAAGGTAAGCC
>DATGIQ010000411.1:0-2886 GCA_035295665.1 Gemmataceae bacterium
GTCTGGTCGGCATCCTTGGCACCTGGAATTATCCGCTGCTGCTCAACGGCGTGCAGATCGTTCAGGCATTGACCGCCGGTAACAGCGTTCTTTGGAAGCCGTCCGAAGTCGCCCCTGCCAGCGCCCGCATCCTCTTCGATCTGGTGGAGCGTGCCGGGTATCCTTCAGGGCTGGTGCATTTGCTGCCCGCGAGCCGCGCGGCCGGTCCAGAGCTGGCCGAGGCCGATCTCGATCATGTCGTCTTCACCGGCTCTTCCTCCACCGGCCGTGCACTGGCGGAACGATTAGGCCGACGGTTGGTGACCTCGACTCTGGAGTTGTCCGGGTGTGATGCCATGTTTGTGCTCGACGACGCCGATCTCAACTTGGCCGTGCCGGCAGCCTGGTTTGGTGCAACGGTGAATCGCGGCCAGACATGCCTGGCTTCCCGTCGGATCTTAGTTCACCGCCGCCTCTATCCGGATTTCACCACAGCGCTTCAGTCCCTTGTGGCGGACGCTCAGCCTATGCGGCTGGCTTTGGAAACCCAAGTGAAGCAGGCAGAGAACCTGATTCGCGATGCCTTGGCCGGCGGCGCACGCTTGCTCCAGACGCCGGGACATACCAACGGCAGCGGCGACCCGAGGGTCATCCCGGCTACGGTGGTGCTCGATGCACGGCCGGAAATGGCGATCTGTCAGCAGGCATCTTTTGCCCCACTGATGGCCGTGCTGCCGTTCGACACGTTGGAAGAAGCCCTGCACATGGACGCCCAGTGCCCGTATGCGCTGGGTGCCTCGGTATTCACGGCCAATCCCGCCGGGGGACTGCACCTGGCCGGCCATCTCCGCGCCGGCATGGTGACGATCAACGATGTCGTACTTCCCACGGCTCACCCGGCGACGCCATTTGGTGGCCGCGGTGAGAGCGGCTGGGGCGTGACGCAGGGAGCGGAAGGTCTGCTAGAAATGACTGTGCCGCAACTTGTCAGCGTGCGCGGCGGCCAATTGCGGCTGCACTACGATACGGCTGTGGGAAAGCGTCCCCTCTCCGTTGCGGGATTTCGCGGGCTGCTCGAATGGAGCCATGGGGCCACGCTGCGGCAACGGCTGAACGGATTGTGGCAGCTGCTGCGTGCGGCTAAGAGCAAAGGGTGAGTGGATTCTCTGCGTTCATGCGGAAGTCGGGTTGGGGACAGCTGCATGCAGTAGCTGCTCGCCCCAGGCGAGCGGATCACCGACCAACGGCGGCTCCGGCGGTTGCCTGTAATTGACCGCTCCACGGCGGTAGGGGTCCGCTATTGTAAACCCGGTTGAACACCAATGGCAGATCGAGAGGGACTTCGTCTTGCCCCAGGAAATGGTGAAGCCATGATCCAGCCTCGGCCAAGAATCCAGCCGACCCTTCGCCGGGATTGCACGAGCTGCCGGACATCCAACGGCAGACGAGCCTTGCAACCATTGTAACGCGATGGAGGAGCATTTTCAGAAACGGCAATCTCCGTAGGAGCAGCTCACCCGAACCGACCTTAGTTCCGCTGCTCTTCCCAGGCCAGGCAAGTGGCATCGAAGACGGGTCCATCGATGCAGACGCGGCGATAATCCCAACCGTCGCCTTGGCGGATGCGCGTCACGCAGCTGAAACAAATGCCGGCTCCGCAAGCCATCGGGGTTTCCAGCGACAGATGGCACGGGACACCCCACTGGCGCGCCAGCCCAGCTAATGCCTTCATCATCGGCTCAGGTCCGCAACCGATCACGTGGTTCGGCTTTTCTTGCTGTTCGAGAAGCTGGGTAACGTAGCCCCGGAAGCCGAGGCTGCCGTCATCGCTGGCCAGGTGGACGGCGGCACCGGCGGCGCGGAAATCGTCGATACCGGCTGCCAGCTCCGCCGTGCGCACCCCGTAGTAAAGCGACACGCGCTGGGCGGTCCGGCGGGCGGCACGGCCCCCATAGCCGCGTTCACCCAGTAATTCCCGGACATAGGCCAGGAAAGGAGTCTGCCCGATGCCGCCGGCCACCAGACCGACATGGTCCCGTCCGATCAGCTCTGGAAAGCCGTTGCCGAGCGGACCCCAGGCCTCTAGCGTATCGCCGGGGCGCAACCGGGCCAGCACAGCGGTGAGCTTGCCCACCACCAGGTAAACGACATCCACAGCAACTGCCTGCCCCTGGAGGTCCAGGACGGTATCGTAAAGAGCGAAGGGCCGGCCCAACAGGGGGTCTGCCGTGCCCGGAAGGCGCAGCATGAGAAACTGTCCCGGCCGGATCGATCGAGCCAGTTCCGGAGCCTGGAGGCGGATGCAGTAGGTGTCACGAGCCAAGCGACGGTTGGCCGCGATCGCTGCACCGCCGTGGAAGAGCCGGGTCATTCTTGTTCCTGCCCCACGCGCTCCCGGTGCTGGGCGATCTGCTTCAGTGTATCCACCTCCGGCTTGGTCAGCCGGCGCGCTCGGCCGGGCAGCAGCGTTCCCAGGCGCAACGGACCGAGAGCAATGCGCCGTAGCCGCACCACTTTGTGGCCCAAGCGGGCTAGCATCCGGCGGATCTCGCGGTTTTTGCCTTCGTTCAGGACGATCCGCAGCCAGGTGCTGCCCCCCTGCTTCTTCTCGCGCTTGACCTGCTTGGCCCGGACATGGCCGTCACTCAGCCAGACGCCCTTGAGCAGTTGCCGCAAGTCTTCCCCCGTAGGAATGCCGACAACCTGCACCTGATAGGTCTTCTCGACGCCGAAACGCGGATGCATCAAGCGATTGGCCAAATCGCCATCGTTGGTCAGCAGCAAAAGTCCCTCGCTGTCTTCGTCGAGGCGGCCAACGGTATACACGCGCTGGTTGATCTGGGGCACCAGGTCGATGGCCAAGGGCCGGCGGGCCGGATCATGGTTCGTGCAGAGGTAGCCACGCGG
>DATGIQ010000412.1:0-25749 GCA_035295665.1 Gemmataceae bacterium
TATCCCACGGTTCGCCGCCCGCGGCGGAATTGTTGGCGGCCAGGAGGATTTGGTAGATGTCCAGGACGGTATTGTTGGCCACGCCGAAAGCCTGGCCGCTGGCGCCGATGTTCCAGGAGTAGGCGCCCAGGCCAACGCTAGTGACCGTAAAGCCGTAAGCCTGCCCCGTGCTGCCGCCCAGAGATAGGGTGGTGGTAAAGACTTCCAGGGCGGTAGCGAGCACCTCGGCATCTAACCCGCTCCCTTTGGATACGAGGAAGAGGCTGAGGTAATAGCTGCTGATCTGCGCATTGGTGAAGGGGCTCAGGTTCGGTGCTCCATTCTGGCCGCCATAGAGATTGGGATACGTTGTCGCCAGCCATTGCCCCAAAGTCTGGCCGCTGGCGGTGAGTCCCAAGCGACGGACCAGCTCTTGTCCTTGGAGCCCGGCCCAGAAGCTGATCGGCTTGGTCAATCCCGTCTGCACGAACTGGCCCAGGCTGCCAACGGCGATTGAGCCCTGCACCGTGGTCAGGACGCCATCGTGGCTGATTGTGACGAGGATCGTGTCGGAGCCTGCGGCAGCGTAGATATGCGCGCCGCTGATGGTAAAGGTACCGCCGCTCAACGTGATCGTGCCGGGGGTTACGGCACTCATGTCGCCCCAATTGATGCTGGCCACGTAATTGGCCCCGTCATTAAGCTCGGCACCACCCGGATCGGTAAACGTAGCGACCGCGCCGGTGAACGGCGCCCCGGCGGTGGGGCTGACATTCGCCGCCCCGCCGACCAGGGCGGGATCTGTCACCGCGACTTGCGGCAGCATGACCGTCCCTTTGCCGTTATTGGTCTTGTCGGTGCTGTCCATCAGATCAACCGAGATGGCGTCGGTGCTGATCGAGGCGCCCGACTGCTCCGCAATGATGGCATTGCCGGGGTCGCGCTCCCCATCGACGACGCCGTCGGCTAGGCTGTCGTTGCCGATCAGCGTTACGTCGCCGCTCGCCGTATTGATGTTGGCGTTGATGAGAACGCTGCGACCGGCCTGGAGTGTGAGCGTTCCGGCTGTGCCCGTTGGCTTCAGGGTAATGGGGTCGTTCACAACGATGTCGTCGTTGGCTTGGAGGGTGACGTCGGTGCCGGCGTTGAGGCGCCGGGTCAGGAAGTCGGGAGTGATGGTGATCGATTGGCCCAGGGCCAGCGTGAAGGTGAACAGGCTGGGCTCCGTGATTCCGACCCTGACCACGCCGAGAAAGGCGTCGGTAGCCAGAAACGCGCTGCCACCAAACAGGGGCACGGCGCCGGCGACTCCGATGAGGCTGTTCTGGACGTCAATCGTGTTTTGGCCGTCCAGGGTGGTCCCGGTGACACCGTTCACCCACGTGTCGGAAGGCGGGCCCTTGCTACTTTTCGAGCCATTGTTGACGGTCACGACATAGCTGCCGTTGGGCAACGGCGTGACAAGGATCACACCGAAATTGAGATCGGCAACCACGCCGCCGAGACTCGGCACCGAGGCGATGGTCCCCTGAACCCCGGTCGTCCCGTTCCCCCACGTCGCCGTCTGCGTGTTCGGACTCAGCACGACATAGTTGCCGTTGGTAAGAGCCGTCACGCCGCCGCCCGTGGCATTCGTGCCGCCCACCTGGTCTCCCGGCATGTTTCCGACGAGGCTGTTGACGGCCGAGACCATACCGCTGGTTCCCATCGTCCCATTCCCCAGCGTCACCGCGCCCGTCTGTTTTTGCCACTGCGGACTGTCCACGACGTAGTTGCCGTTTGTCAGGGCCGTCACGCCGCCGAAGCCGCCGCCGCTGCCCGCCCCGATCTGATCGCCAAGGAAGGTGCCGACGAGACTGTTGGCGGCCGAAATCGTGCCAGTGATGCCGGTAGTCCCGTTGCCCCACGTCACTGCACCCAGGTTCGAGTTCCAGGTATAGCTGTCGACGACGTAGTTGCCATTGGTGAGAGCGGTCACGCCGCCGCTGCCGACACCGGGCACCGCGGTGCTGCCGACCAGGCTGCCGGCGAGGCTATCGGCGGCGTTGACGGTGCCCGTTGCCGCCGTCGTCCCGTTTTCCCAGGTCACGGCGCCCAGGGGAATTGCTCCCAACCCCGCCAATATGCTGAGATTCAAACCCCACTCCGGGCTGTCCACGACATAGTTGCCGTTCGTCAAGGCAGTGACGCCGCCGCCTCCCGCCCCCAAGCCGCCGCCAATCGAGTCGTCGTGATTCGCGCCGACGAGGCTGTTGGCCGTGGAGACCGGACCGCTGATGCCCGTCGCCCCGTTTCCCCAGGTCACCGCTCCAATCATACTAGCGGTGGATGTGTTGGCGCTCCAGTTCGGGCTGACCACCACGTAGTTGCCGTTGGTGAGAGGGATGACGCCGCTGCTGCCCACACTATCCGACGCAATGCTACCCACGAGACTGTTGGCAGCGGACACGACCCCGGTGATTCCCGCGGCCCCATTTCCCCAGGTGGCCGCGCCGCGAAGACCGTTCCAGCGTAGGCTGTCCACGACATAGTTGCCGTTCGTTAACGCGACGACGCCGTCCTGGGTATTGCTCGTGCCGTCGGCCCAGCCGACGTTATCCCCCGCGGTACTGCCGACAAGACTGTTGGCGGCGGAGACAACGCCGGTCTTCCCGGTCATGCCGTTGCCCCACGTGGCCGCCCCCAGGCCGCCGCTCCAGAGCGGGCTGTCCACAACGTAGTTGCCGTTGGTCAAGGCCGTGACGCCGCCCAGACCCCCGCCGCCGCCCACCTGGTCGGACACGTTGCTGCCGACAAGGCTGTTGGCGGCGGAGACAACCCCGCTGGTTCCCGTCGTGCCGTTGCCCCATGTCACTGCGCCGAGGCCGCCGGAGCCGTTACTGCCCCAGTTCGGGCTGTCCACGACGTAGTTGCCGTTGGCCAGGACCGTGATGCTGGCGGCACCGGCATGAGTGCCCACCTCATCAAACACGGTCGAGCCGACGAGGCTGTTGGCGGCCGAGACTGTGCCGCTGACGCCCACCGTCCCGCTACCCCACGTCACCGCGCCCTTGCCGCCGCCCCATCCCGGGCTCCTCACGAGGTAGTTGCCATTGGGGAGGGCGGTCACCGTGGGGCCGTCGCCAAGCCCCGTGAACGCACTAATGAGCGCTCCCGTTTGACCGTTGAACAGATAGGCCGCACCGCCGTTGCCCAGCGGGTCCGTCACGACGAAGTTGCCGTTGGTCAGGGTCACGATCTGGGCGCCGAAATAGCCGCTGCCGGGCGGGTCGACGAGGTTGAACTGCGGCATTGCGCCTGTGCTTGCGCTGATGATCAGACTGGCCTGCGTCGTGTTCACCGTCAAAACGGCCGCGGTGGTGGTGGCAGTGCCGGCCGAGTTAGTGAAGACGGCCCGGTAGGCATCGCCGTTTTGGCTACCGCTCACCGTGGTTGTGAAGGTAGCCGCCGTGGCCCCGGTGATGTTGGTGAAGGTTATCCCATCCGAGCTCATCTGCCATTGCACGGTCAGTGCCGGGCTGCCGACCGCGGCGGCCGTGAGCGAGACCTTGTTGCCGGCACTGACGACCTGGCTCGCCGGGTTGACGGTCACGATGGGCGAGGTCGCGACCGTCAACGTGGCCGGCGTGGTCGTGGCGGTGCCGGCCGAGTTCATGAAGACCGCCTGGTACTCGTTGCCGTTCTGGCCGGCGTTCGCCGTGAGGGTGAGGGTGGTGGAGATTGCGTTTGTGATGTTATTGAAAGTGTTTCCGCCATCGGTACTGACCTGCCACTGCACCTTGGGAGCTGGAATGCCGATGGCGGCGGCCACCAGGGAAACGCTGCTGCCGGCGCCCACGACCTGGTTTGTCGGGCTCCTGGTCACCGCCGGTGCTTGCGGCGTGGGGTGCGTGTCGAATTGGATGTTCGAGATGCCACCGGAGATCGCCGTGGGCTGGGCTGGAGAGTCCGAGTTCGTGAAGGCATTGATCCATGGTTGGATACCGGAACCCCGGAAGTATCGGAAGTCGCCGATATTGGTGCCGACCGTCGTTGAGGTCCAGGTGAAGTTGGTTCCGTAGCCGGACCAGGGTCCGACTGGGTTCCCCTCGGCGTCCACGCCAACGAGAGATGTCGAAAAAGTTTCGTAGGCCGGCTGCGTCCCTTGCATTGCAACAGGGTTGAAGGGGGCATCCTCGAATGTAAACCAGTAAGGAGTAGAAACAGGCGAACTATTTGGGCTTAAATCAAGCGGCGAAGGATTGAGGAGCCAATTGTGCCAGTAATTGCTGCCGAAGTATGGATTTTCGGCCCAGTAGTATCCCGACCCGTCTCCAACATAAGTAGTATCCGCTTGCGCCCCGTTGGCTGCCGTGGTACGAATCACCTGCGATTGAGGGTCAGTATAGGGTTGGTGAAGCTGGGGGCCAGATGGAGCTAACTGAGACTGCCAACCGTTAGGGAGTGTTACGGTCTGCACCCAATTGAAGTGGTCAAACCTAAAGTAATTGGCCAATTGCTGAACGGTGACAGGCTCCTCAATGAACCCGCCAGTAGGTATTGGCTGAAGGGTAACAAGCCCGGTCGGTGTAAACTCTGCATCGATAACAGCCCCATGATCGGTCAGGTCGTTTTCCCCACGCCGTACTTGCTCAGTTACAACTGTGCTTCTGCCGCTGGCCCGGAGAATCCCTGCGAATGCAGCGGTAATATCGGTCGACGGCAGAAAGGTCATTGATCCATTCGGCTCCGCCACGAAAATGGCCGATGGCGTAAACCGATTCTCCAAACGCTCGAGCAGGAGACGTGCCGGCTTCCGGCGGCTTGGCCGGCTTCGGGGATGGTTGGAACGGGCTTTCACCTTGCGAGTCACGAGGGGCAGGATCATGGACCACATGAACGATCTCCTCCAAGCGAGTCGGTCCGCGGTTTGGAGACACGGCGATCGATCCCGGCGTGCAGACCGAGCCCCCGGGACGATGCCGAGCCGGTGAGGACCTCGCTTGGCGGCGAAGCCGCACCGGCTGTGGTGCCTAACCTCCGTTTCGTCCGTCGCGGTGCCTTGGGCAGTCGGAGCGAGTATGGCTCCGTCGCGTTGGGCGCTCCAGAGCACTATGACCTGTCTCTTGCCGTCCACAGCCTTTCCTCGGCCGCAGGCATGCGGCTATTTCCCGAGCATGCGACACCGTGGAGGGAATGGACGGCGTCTTTCCTTTCGGCTGTTTCGAAACAGTTACGCTCATTTACGGGCTGATCTTGGCCAAGAAAGCATTATTGCTACCCCCAGGCGGCGATCCGCGGCAAAGCAAATCGCGCATTCACGGATTTCTACCTGTTTTCGTTCCTTTTCGGTCAGGCGCCAATCCCTCAAATGAGGGAGTCGGTCTCTTGCGTTTGGGGACGAGGTATGGTAGTTTTTTTCGAACATCCATTTTGGTAATTGGGGTTGGCCGTTTCCCTAGGGTTGGCCATGTCCCGGTCATCGCTGTTGCGTGCTGCGGATAATCGCGCGGTGTACCAGCTTGTCGGCGAGTGCCGCGAGCTGGGGGATGATCCGGCCGAATGGCGGCGGCATTTGCTCGCCGAGATCACTCGCCTCACAGGGTCCGCAGTGTCGCTCGAAATCGAGGGCGAGTTCCTGGATCCGTTTCGGGCTACTGGCCGCGCCGAGTGGGGTTGGGAGACGAGTGGACTTGACCGCCCCGTCTTCCTCAGCATTCAAGAGGAGTTGGCCCGCCGCGGCGGTGGATTTATCCCGATGGTCCCCGCCTACTTGGCCTCGCGCCATGCGGGCCTTGCTCCGTGCTTGAGCCGGAAGGATGTGCTGGCCGACGCCCAATGGTATCGGTCCCGTTACTATCAGAACTATCACGTCCCATCCGGCGTCAATCACATAATGTATTGCATATTTCCCAAGCCAGGCCCGGGCGGCAAACTGAGCGCTCTTACCCTGGTTCGCCCGCTCCAAGAGCGGCGCGACTTCTCTGCCAGGCAGAAGGGCATCGTGCAAGAGTTGCATGAGAAGATAACGGCCATGATCTGTGGCCCGCTGGCCGGGTTTCACGAACCATCCCCGGCCCAGCTGCCGCCGCGCGTGCGGCAGCTTCTCCGGTGTTTGCTGGAGGGCGATTCGGACAAGCAGGCGGCCTGTAGGCTCGGCCTTGGCCGGCACACGATCAACCAATACGCGAAAACGATTTTCGTTCATTTTGGCATGGGCAGCCGGGCCGAATTGCTCGCCCGCTGGCTCCGCCGTGGCTGGGGCAACAGATGCGCCTGGGCAGACTCCGTCCCTTACCTACACGGGGCTCAGACATTTCCACCCAATCCGTCTCCTGCCGACCTTCCGCCGCGTGTGCGGCAGACGTTTCGGTGTTTGCTGGAGGGCGATTCGGATAAGCAAATCGCCGCACGCCTCGGCTTGGGCCGGCACACGATCAACCAATACGCGAAAACGATTTTCGCTCATTTTGGCGTGCGCAGCCGGGCTGAATTGCTCGCCCGCTGGCTTCGCCCTGGCTGGGGCAATGAGTACGCCTTGGCGCAGCCGACCGCGGATGAGCAGGAGTGAGTCTGGTCACTTCCAGTCCACGGATCCTCATTTCTCTTTCCGCGGCGTAAGCCGATTCTCCAAGTGCTCGAACAGGATACGGGCCGGTCTCCGGCAGCTTGGCCGGCTTCGGGGATGGTTGGAACGGGCTTTCACCTTGCGAGTCACGAGGGGCAGGATCATGGACCACATGAACGATCTCCTCTGAGCGAGTCGGTCTGTGGGTGGAGGGACCAGGCGGCGTCTTTCCCTTACCATTGGTAAGAAGAACGACTGGCCAAAGGTGGCACCGTTGCTCAGCAGCCATGGTTGATGCTTTGGATCGAACGATTGCGAACGATTGCCGCTCGCGAAGCCGAGCCCTACAATTCTCTTGCCATCAAACATTCTCTTCGTGTGCCACCTCCATCCTGGAAAGGGGAGGATCAGCTGTCGTGTACTCCATTTCCCTTGCTGCAGTTCTCGTCATGGTCGTAGCGGATCGGGACCGTCTCACCGCGACCAATGTCCGTACGACCTATGGCATCCTGGGTCCCGTACGCCAGGATCCGCGCTTCCATCCCGGTGATGACTTCGTTCTTTCCTTTGACATCGAAGGTGCGAAGGCCAACACTGCCGGGAAAATCCTCTATTCCGTTGGTATGGACATTACCGATAGCCAGGGAAAGGTGCGCTTCCGACAAATCCCCACCGATCAGGAGGCGGACGCCCCGGCTGGGGGAAAAGGCCTTCCGGCCTGTGCCAGTCTCCAAATCGGGCTGGATCAGGATCCGGGCGCGTACACGGTCCGAGTGACCGTCAAAGATCGAGTTGCCGGAACGCATTGTGAAATTACTCGAACTTGCCAGATCCTCCCCAAGGAATTTGGATTGGTACGCCTGACGACCACCCTCGACCCGGAGGGGAAGATCCCAACCGCGTTCCTTCAGCAGAGCAAGCCGGGCTGGATCAACTTCGCCGCCGTCGGCTTCGGACGCGCCAAGTCCGGCGGGCAGCCCCATGTTAGCGTGGTCATGCGCGTCTCGGATGAGGCCGGCCGCTCGGCGCTTGCCAAACCCTCGATGGGGGAAATCACCAAAGATGTGCCGTCCGGCGTCCGCGCCTTGCCCATGCAATTTGCCCTGGAAATCAATCGAACAGGCAAGTTCACGGTTGAATTGACGGCGACCGACCAGGTCAGCGGGCAAAGCGTAAAGGCATCGTTCCCGATTACCGTCACGACGGCCAAGTGACGGCAGGGCAGACGAAAGGCGAAGGAAACCGCAAACGCGCAGGCACCTGCTTTCCTCATGAGGAACTCATGCGTCACCAACATCCTTATCCTTGGCTTACGCACCAGCGCCGTGTCCTCGTCCGGCTGTTGAGCGTCGGGCTGGCCGCTCTCCCCTGGGCGAGCGCGGAGCCAAAGTCTGCCTCCGGGCAAAGTGCCACCGTGGCCACGGCGTCATCCGAGAAGGGAACCATCCTTCGTCGCCGAGGTACGGACCCGCACAACTGGCAGGTCGTCTCTGCGAAGGAATCGTTGCACGCGGGGGACTTACTGGTAGGCCTCCCGGGCGCCCAGCTGGAGTCAAAGGACGGCTCGGTGCGTCTCGATTTCTTGGCGGACCTCGACCGCTTATCTCCGTATCCGATCCGCGAGTGTGCGGTTCAGCTCGGCGAAAGTGCCAATGTCGACCTCGACGTCATCCTGGACCGGGGCCGCATGGATCTTGTCAATCGGAAGCAAAAAGGTCCGGCGCACGTGCAGGTCCATGTCCGCAAGGACCGTTTTGATTTGACCCTGGCGGAACCGGGAGCGCGCGTCGCGCTGGAGCTGTTCGGGCGTTGGCCGCGGGGGGTGCCGTTTAGCCAGGAGCCAGGACCCAAGCAAATGCCGGTTGCCAGTCTCCTGATCCTCGCTCTGGCAGGGGAGGCGACGCTCAAACACGAACACCATGAACACGCCCTGAAAGCCCCGCCCGGACCGGCCCTGGTGGAGTGGGACAGCGTCACCGGCATGGACGAGACGCCGCGCCGGCTGGAGAAGCTTCCGCCCTGGGCCGGGGCACGCGGTGAAGATACGCCGGAAGGAAAACAGCGCAAAGCTGCCCTGGAACGGCTACGCCAGGCTTTGGCCAGCAAACCGGTCGCCACGGTGGTGGACGAATTCCTCAACTCCGACAATCCCGTGGATCGCGGCCTGGCGATTAACCTCGTGGCAGCCGTCGACGACCTCAGCCGCCTGGGCCAGGCGCTGCGGGAGACAAAGTATCCAGATGTCTGGGAGAACGGCGTGGTGGCTTTGCGCAATTGGATCGGGCGTGGCCCCGGCCAGGACCAGCTCCTGTACAAACGGCTGATTGAGGTCGCCAAATACAAACCGATCCATGCCGAGACGGTCCTGCAGCTGTTGCATAGCTTCGGGGACATCGAACTGGCCCAGCCGGAGACCTTTCAGACCTTGATCGATTACCTGGATCACGATGCGCTGGCCATTCGAGGACTGGCGTATTGGCACCTGTCCCGTCTGGTTCCCGAGGGAAAGAAATTCGGGTATAATCCCGTCGATCCGAAGGAGAAACGCGAAGCAGCGATCCAAAAATGGCGCGAGCTGATCCCGAAAGGGCAAATCCCTCCGCGCCCCAAAGACGACAGCGGCAATGGATGAAACGGAATACACGCCGTAGACTTGGCAACGGTGGAGTGAGCACTATGATCGGGTTGTCGAAGCGTCCGGTCTGGGTAGCGTTGATCACGGCCATTCTCTCGGCGGGCGGAGGCTCGTTCCTCCACGCCCAGGCCGGCAACCAAGGCGGCGACGCCGCTCCCGCGGCCCGCGCCAGCTTTCGTAGCATGCCGTCTGGAGACTCGTACTATCCCGCTGCTCCCTACCCGTACTATCCCGGATACTATTACGATCCGTATGGCGGTTACCTGAGCGGTGCCGCGGACGTCATCAATGCCCAAGGCCGGTTCTTGGTCAATACCCAACAGGCGTACCTGAGCCGCGAGCAAGTCCGGCAGGCACGCATCGAGAGCCGCCGCCGCAGCTTCGATGAGTATCTGTACGAACGGGAGCGCAGGCCCACGTTGGAGGACGAACGCGAGCGCGCCCGGCTGGAGAACGTCCGCCGCAGCCGCAATGATCCACCGATCACGGAGATCTGGTCGGGCAAAGCCCTCAATGATCTGCTGTTGGCAATCCAGCAACAGCAGGCCAAAGGATCACGCGGCCCCACGGTTCCCTTGGAGGAAGACGTGCTCAAAAACATCAACGTCACCACCGGCGCCAACAGTGGAAGCCTCGGCTTGCTGCGAGACAACGGCCGGCTGCATTGGCCCTTGGAGCTGACACGCTCTGACTACGATGGCGAACGCCGGCGTCTCGATGAGCTGGCTGCCCAGGCCTATAAGCAAGCCCTCGATGGCGCTGTCGATGCCCGTATCCTGCGCGAAATGAGCAGCCTCGTGGATAACCTGCAAATGCGTCTACGACGGAGCGTCGCCGACAGCAGTCCCAGTGATTACATCAAGGCGAAGCGTTACCTCAATGATCTGGATGGCGTCATCAAAGTGCTGGAAGATCCCAACGTTTCCAAGTTCGCGAACCGTAAGCTTGCCGCCAAGGGGGGCACCGTTTCCGATCTGGTTACGGAAATGAGCGGTCAGGGACTTAAGTTTGCTCCGGCCGTGCCGGGAGACGAAGGTGCTTACGTCGCCCTGCATCGCGCCCTGGCCAATTACATGGCGCCGCCGGATTCGTACAAATCGTGGGATCCGCTCACCAAGTGATCGGACCGACGTTAGCTGGCACGGCGCAGTTCGGTGGCATCGATCGTCGGACCATCGGGCACAATTCGCAAAATCGACGATGAAGTGATCGTCGAATTCGGAATGGTCACCAAGGAGCCATCCGGCGTGCGCATCCGGGTGGAGCGAAAACCGACCTGCTCGACCACGCCATCGTGGCCGTCCACTTTGATCCGGTCGCCGAGCTTGAACGAGCGCTCCCCGATCAGCAGCATCGTGCCGAAGACGCTCTTGAGAATGTCCTGAGCGGCAAGCGAGGCGGCCAGGCCGGCCATTCCGAGGCCGGTGAGGAACCGGATCAACGACTCGCCATGCCCGACGTGGTAGATCACGTAGCCCAAAACGAGCAGGAACACGATGCCCTTGAACAGCCGCATGCTGACCGGCACGATCATGTCGCCCAGGCTCCGATGCGGCCGCAGCAGCTCGCTGTTCATGTAGATCGCCATCATCAGATCGATCAACTGAAAGCCCAACCAGCCGATCAAGCCGGCCATGAGAAACGTCCGCGCCGGCAAAATCGTATGGAGCCATGCGACGGGTAGATCGAGCCACGCGGGAAACTTGAAGAAGAGCCAGCAGGTGGCGACCCACGTCAGCGGCCGAAGCTTGCCGGCCACATACGGAGCCGTCAGGGCCGAACCGCTCCGCCGAAGTACCCAGACGCCAACATTTTCCAGGCTGTTGAGCGAGAGTTTGGCAACCGCCCAGCTGAGCAGCAAGGTCAACACCAGCCCGATCCACTGATACAACTCAAGACTCCCGGCCGAGATCCGCGCCCATTCCGGCATCCGCAGCCGAAGCCAGACACCGGGCACATCCCAGACCTCGACCTGCCGCACCATGGCTGTGGCGCTCCGCAAGGACTCGTCCACCGGCTTGTCCATGATGGCCAGGAACATGGGTTCGATTCGCTCGACGGTTTCGGCGGTGAAGAACCACTTGCCGGCATTCGGCCCATCGTTCTTCCGAGCGATCACGATGCGGCCAAGGGCACTACTGGAGAAGAGGTAGCGCGGCCCTTCGGGCTCATCGGGGACCTCTTGGGGATAGACCGCGCGCGTGCGATCGATCACATACCGGAGCTTGAATGCCAAAACCGAGCCCGCCTCGGCACGGGCGCTGGGATTCACCCCGCTGAGGTCCAAGCAGCGGGCCGCCCGCTCATCATCGTGGTGATTCCCGGCCGTCAGGAACGAGACCATCGTGTCGCGTGCGCTCTCCAGATGCCCGGTGCGTTTCCGGTCGGCCTGTTCCTGAACCGCGAGCTGATCGAACAGCTGGGGAATCTGGTCGACGGTTGCCCGGCTGAAGCGCCAGGTGCCGTCGCGCAGACGGACCAGCTCCACCCGCATGCCCCGTCCTTTTCCCAGCACCTGGGGTGGAGCGTTCCAAGAATCGGGGATGGCATCCAAATCGACTTCCAGCTTGCGCAGCACCGTGTCCAGCTTGGCAGCCAATTTAGCGCCGGCCATCGGACGGTCGGCAGCGGGCATGGCCTCGAGGTCGAGGCAAGCAATCGCATCCACGAGCCGGCTATCGTCCCGCTCGGCATCGTCCATAGCCGCGAAGAATCCCTTCAGCACGGCACGGGGAGTTCCGAGCTGCGGCGGAATGGACGGCGGGCACTGGGTTCCCGAAGGAAGCGGGTCGGAGGCGACCGGCGGGACCACGCGCCGTAGCTGAACATAGTGCGCATCGGGTTCTTTGTTCCGTGCAGCCTCGTACATCTGGCCCAGGTTCCGGACGGTATTTCGGCTGAACAGCCAGGCATCTTTGCCGTCGGGAAGTCGAACCCGTTCCAGGACAATGCGGCCATCGCGATCGGCGTGCCAGGTAAAGGGCGGGCCGTCGGGCTGGTTGGGAACCTCCTGAAAGAAGACCCAACCACGCCGCTGAATTACGAACAGAAGCTGCTGGGCAAAGGTAGGAGCCCGCTCGCGCTGCTCGGAGGGAAGTTTGCTCAGGTCAAGCGCCTGGGTAGCGGCGTAGTAATCGCCGGCCATGCCATCAACCAAAAAGCGGCGCAGAGTGGCACTCGGATCCGTAAATCCTTCACGCAGACTCGCCCGCTCCGCCTGAAGATTGCGGTGGCGGAGCAACGCCAGGCGATACATGGTCGGGATCCGATCGACCGTGTCCCGATCGAAGAGCCAGCAATTGTCCGCTTGGCGCCGGAGCGCAATCGTGAAGCCGTCTGCATCATAGAGGACCACGCGATCCCCAGAAGGATTTTCAAGCACCGCGTCCAGGGGAAGGCAGAGTTCCTGGAGGATGGCGTCCAGCTCGATTGCCAGCCGAGACAACTCACCGGCCGTGCGCGCTTGCTCCGGATTCTTCTCCAGGCAGGCAATCGCGTCGTCAATCAGGGCGGGATGGAAATCGTAGGCGATGATGGAAAAATAGAGCGTCTTGACGGTTTCGCGCGGGGTGCGCAATTTTGCCAGCGGCGACTGGGCCCATCCACCGCACGGCAGGAAGCCGAACCCGATGAAACAGCCTGCCCATACGATCCATCCTTGAACGCTTCGATCAACAGCCATACCAAACCCCAGACGATGGAACGGAACCGGCAAAACACGAACCGGTTTCAACCGGAACCGTCATACGTCCTGCCAGCCGGAAGCGGCAAGGCCAACTGCGCCGACGTCGGTTCTCATCGGAGGTGCGATTGACAGCAAAACCGACAACCCGCTATAACTCCGACTCCGATGATTCCGATCTGGCTTAGCCTGTCGAAGTGGAACCGCTGGCAGCGATGCGGACTGGCGTTGGGCATCGCCACCGTGGTGGTCTTCGGCATCTTGGTTGAGGTGCGTTCCGCCTACCTCAAACGGCGCATGGGCGATCTGGGCGTCTTCGTGCGCACCGCTTGGGCCGTGCGCAGCGGGGAAGATATCTACACCGTCACCGACCCGAACGGCTTCCATTATCACTATCCGCCTCTGTTCGCGATCTTTCTCGTGCCGCTCGCCGAACCCCCTCCGGGTGTCGATTCCTCCTGGACGATTCCCTATCCGATAACCGTGGCCATCTGGTACGTGCTCAACGTGCTTTGCTTGGCAATATCCGTCCATTGGTTGGCATCGGCACTGGAGGAAAGCCCAGGAGGCCGGGTTTCGCCCTGGGCTCTCCGTTTGCTCCCGGTCCTGGCATGCTTGCCGCCCATCGGCCACACGCTCATGAGAGGACAGGTGAGCTTGCTGCTGTTGCTCCTCTTGAGTGGCATGGCCGTGGCCCTGCTCCGGGGGCGGCGCGGACGGGCCGGGCTATGGTTGGCTGGCGCCATTTGCTTGAAAGTAATCCCGGCCTTCTTGCTCCTTGATCCGCTCCGCCGCCGCGATGGCCGTTGCCTGACAGGTTGTGCCCTCGGGCTCGTGTTAGGGTTGGCGGCGATTCCGGCAGCCGTGTTCGGGCCGGCTCGGACATGGGCCTATTTTCAGGAGTGGACCCACGTACTCTTGTGGCCGGCGCTGGGACCGGGCACCGATCAATCCCGAGCGAAGGAGCTGATCGATGTAACCGCCACCGACAGCCAATCCTTCCAGGCGGTTCTCCATAACACCATCCACTCCGACCCGACCACGCGGCCGCGGCAGCCTTCGACGGCGGTCCGCTGCGCCCATTGGCTTGTGGGCGGCTTTCTAACGCTGGCGACGCTCTGGATCGGCCGGCGACAACAGGATGGTCCGGCCGTGATCATCCGCTTCGGCGCGCTTGTGGTCCTCATGCTGCTGCTGAGTCCGGTGTGCCATCTGCACTATTTCTGTCTCTCTCTCCCGCTGGCAATGGGAGCCCTGGCCGCGGTTTGGAACGGGCCACCGCGATTCTCTGGGCGTGTGGGAATGCTGATCGTCTTGGTCCTTCATGGAATTGCCCAGGTTCTGCCCCATCTCCCACGACTCCAGGTACTCCGCGACGGCGGCTTGGCCACGTATGCGACGCTGCTGCTCTGGCTGTCGGGAATGATCCTTCTCTGGAAGCGCGGTCGCTGCTATCCATTGGCATTGCCACGTGAGCAGCCAGTCATTTCAGAAGCCGCTGCCTGACCCTCACCACGCCACGATTCCTGGCCGCACCGCTTTCCCTTCCGACTCGGGTCGGAATAAGATAGGGGATGAACAGTTGAATAGGAAGGCGGAGGAACAGGTGTGGATGAGATCGCCATCTTGGGTCGAGATGATGACCGGCACTCCTTGCAGCGGTTCCTGGCCCATTATGATACCCCTGCCTATGTGCGCCGGGCCCGGCAAGTGGAAGAGGCGTTTGAGCAATTGCTTCATTTCTGCCGGCAGCAGCGCGAGGAAGCGCTCACCAGTGTGCGCCGCCAGCTCGGCGTGCTTCAGGCCCTGGCAGGCGACTGGGAGGTGCTGCGGCCCTGGTTGAAGGATGACCAGCAATTTTGCACGCTGCGCGAACTGCACGCCCTTTTGCAGCCCGAGCTGCGCTGGCCACCACATCCGAGTTCCTCCTCCCGAGTGCTCCGGCAGACGCTGCGGGAATTGTGTGACAGCATCGAGCGTTTCAACCGCTGGTGGCAGTCGTTCCTGCCGACCGTCCATTTGACCACGGTGAACGAGCTGCGCGCCGACTACAACCGCTACTACCTCTTGGAGAAAGAATGCGCCCTGCGTTCGGTCCGCCTGGCCCGGCAAGGTTTTCGCCGGCTGGAGCCCGTAACCGTTGAAGAATTGGCGCTGCTGTTGCCGCCGCTGCTGGTCCCCAAGCTGAAGGAATGATGGGACAAAGCGTCAACCCGTCCCCGCGCTCCGGGCCGGTATCGGCCATCCGCAGAAGGCCCTATTGATTTCGCAGCGACGCCAGGGCTGCTTCATGGAGGATACCGTTGCTCGCCAAGAGCCCGTGGTGCTGGACCGCGCCGGACAATCCGTACTGCGGCTTCTGGCCCAAGAGATTGGTTACCCGTCCGCCGGCTTCCTCGACCAAGATCTGTCCCGCACAAATGTCCCAATCGTGACAGCTATCGTAGGTGTTCAAATAGAGATCCGCTTCGCCCCGAGCGACCAAAGCCAGCTTGATCCCGGCAGAATACGTCTCAAGGATGCGCATCGGATGAAGCGCCTGGAGCTGCCGAGAAGGTGCGTTCGGTTTGCGGGAATGGCTTTGGGTCAGTGTCGCCGCGGCCAAATCGGCAACGTGGGTTACGCGGCATGGTTGGGCCATGGTTTCGCTGGCGTCCTGCCGCCAGCAGCCGTTTCCCCGCACGGCATAGGTTAGCCGACCGTGCGCCGGTTCGGAAACCACGCCCACAGCGATTCCATCTGGGTCCCAAAGCGCTACCATCACGGAAAATTCACCCAGCTTGCGAGCAAACCCGCGCGTGCCGTCGATCGGATCGACGATCCACAGCCGCGGACCGGTCCGCACGGCCTGGGCAAGCGTCTCCGTCGTCTCTTCCGCACACAGGCCATCGGCCGGGAACGCCTTCTGCAAGCATTGCAGAATGATTTCCTGCGACCGCCGGTCGGTCGCGGTGGTGATGCTGGCCGGGGCATCGGGAACTACTTCGAAGTGAGCGTAGTCCGCCATGATCGCTTCCCCCGCCCGGTGGACAGCTTCCAGAGCAACTTGAAGTTCATTCTCGTAGGGCATCATCAAGCTTGGGATTGCGGTGTGGTTACGAAGCGGTAAACGCGACGGGGCACATTCGTCACACTTGCTCTGCGAACTCGTGGAACTCTAGGTAGTGCAAATGCCGGTACAGCTCGTTCTGGGACAAGAGTTCCCGATGCAGGCCGGCTGCCTCCACACGGCCTTTGTGCAGGAGAAAAATTTGATCACAGGAACGGATCGTCGAGACCCGGTGGGGAAGAAAGATCGTGGTGCGGCCGGGCAAGACCCGGGCGAACGTGTCATCGAGGAGCGCTTTGATGTCATCGCTGAGCGGTGTGGCCGGCTCTTCCACGATCAAGAGAGCCGGGTCCCGCAGGATCGCCCGCGCCAGAGCGATCAAGAACTGCTGGCCGATGCCCAGATGATGCCCCATTTCGCCGATGAGCGTTTCGTATCCCTGCGGTAGCTTTTGAATGAATTGGTGAGCATGGGCGACCTTGGCCGCTTCGATGATTTGCGGCAGACTGTAGCTGGGGTCGCCACAGCCGATATTGTTCACTACGGTGTCGTTGAACACCAGATTGTGCTGCAAAACGACCGCGATCTGGGCCCGGAGCGAATCGAGTGTGACCCAGCGGATGTTGTCGTTATCAATGCGAATCTCGCCGGTCGTCGGATCGAGGAACCGGGGGATCAGATAGACCAGGGCACGCTTCTCCAGATCATCCGCGCCCACCAAAGCAACACGCTGGCCAGCCTGGATCGTGAGGCTGACCCCTTCGAGCAGGTTACGGTCCCCTCCCGGTTCGCGGAGGCTGACTTCGTCGAATTCGATCTGTTGGCTCAACGGCGGCAGGAACTTGGCACCGACCACCTGGCCCACCTCGCCGCGCCGGTCCAGGAACTCGAAGAGAGCAACCGCTGCCGTCCGCCCACGGCGCAGATAGCGACGGTGTTCGATGAGATTCACGAGCGGCCAATAGAGACTGACGAGCGCGGTAGCCAGCGTGATGGCGTTGGCGACGCCGAGGCGCTGATTGAGCACATTGATGCCCGCCGCGGCCAAGAGGATGATGGCTGCCAGGCTTCCCAGGAACACCAAGAGCGGCCGATAGATCGCTTCCCCCATGAGCCGCCGCTGCTGCGCCCGCGCAAAGCGGGCTAGCTGCCGCTCGACACGGGACTGGTTGAATAGCTCCATCAGGTAAACCTTCACCAGCCGCATGAGCATGAGGCTCTCCTGGATGAGGGCCAGATGCTCGGCCGCCCGCTGCATGGCCAGGCGTCCTTGACGGCGATAGTGAGCGACCATCTGTTCGCCGATGAGCCAAACCAAGACCCCGAACAGGAGAAACGCCAGGGCCAGCCAGACATCGACCACGAGAGCAAAGGCCAAGACCAGGACAAACTTGACCGGTTCGCGAAAGACGACGGTCAACCAGGTGTAGAGGCCGGTATAGACCGCTTCGAGCTCGCGGGTAAAAATGCCGACCGCCTCGCTGGGTCCCAGGGCTCGCACCGCCAGCGTACCGAGCCGGAAGGTGTGATGATAGACGGCCCGGCGCAAGCGGGTGGCGGCTTCGGTGGTCGCCTGAGCAGCCGCGAGGATCATCACCGCACGGAGCAAGGCCCGCACCAGGGCGAGAGCCACGGCCACAACGAATAAGCCACGAAGGTAAGAAAGATTTGCCTGTTCCCCGTCGCGCCACGTCCAGGGATTCCAGCGTGCCAGCCAGGTGATGAATCCGCGATAGAATCGGTCTTGACTGCGAACGACGAGGCTGAGAATGCCCCCTTCGGGCAACGGCTGATCCAGCGGCGTATTAGCCACCACCTCCGCCGCGGCGGGCCCCACCTGGTCGCCCAGGATGTGGCCAAGCTGTCCGCGCCAGCGGAGTTCCTGGTCTTGGGAGGAAAGCTCTTGCGGATGGGCTCGGGACAGTTCGTCCGCCTTTTTCGGATCGATGCCGCTGTCCTGTAGACTCTTCTTCCGCTCGGGTTGGGCAAGGGCTTCCCAGCGCTGCCAGAAGTATTCTTTCAAGACCGGCGAAAGATCGCGGAACGAAGGGATTTCTCCGCGCGAGACCACAAGGTCTACGAACAAGCCCAGGACGACCAGGAGGGCGACATAGAGCACCCCAGTCCCGACGGCGGTGACCAAGGCGGACCACTTGGCCAAAGGACTGTAGTCCAGGAACCGCCGGGCACGGACGAACGCTTCATTTCCCACAGGGGCCCCTCAATCGGGCGACCTCATGCCAAGTCGCGATCCTCGAACAAGATCAAACCGAAGAGCAAGGCGATGACGCTGTAGAGCACGGCGTAGGCCACGATCGATCCTAAGTAAAGGGAAAACCGTCCCGGATCAAGGGCAACATCCCGAATGACGACCGGGCCATAATCGAAGTATTCCAGTCCAGGCAGGACGTTATCGAAGAAGCGGGCAATGAAGTTCACCAGCGTATTCCGGCCGGAGGAGACGACGACCAGGACATGGGTCAGATGGCCCAAGAAAAACACCAGCAAGCACGTCACCAGGTTGACGACCATGGGCAGGCGCGTGGCCAGGGCCACGGCAATCGCCAAGAGCACGGTGACCTGGCACAGACCAAAAACGGAGCCCTGCACGATGGCGAGCCCCTGTTCCAGCCAGGCGGCGGCCCCGACGATAAAGTCCGCGGCAATGCCGGTGAGCGGGGTCAGACTGGTTCGGGCGTGCTCCAACCAGGCCGGATCCGGAGCGGGCTCGGCATCGAACCAGAGCTTCACCCACATCATCGCTTGGAAAAAGCAGGCCAGCAGACCGGTCATCAGCATCGACGCCATCAAGATGCCGGCAAACTTGCCCAGCAAGAAGTGCCGCCGAGAAACCGGCTTACTCATCACCGTAATGGCGGTCCGGCCTTCGATTTCTTCGCTGATCGACATGCTGGCTGCCACCACCGCAAAGACCACGGCCGCCAGCATGATCGTGTCGAAACCGAGTTCCCGCACCATCTTGAAGTCTTCGCCGAAAGTGAAGTACGGAATGAAGGGCGAACAGGTCATGAGGATGACCGCACCGATGACGATCACCCAGAAGAGGGGTTGGCGAACGCCTTCACGAAATGCAGCCAGGGCCACCGCACCTCCCTGCGGCCAGATGAGCAACAACAGCGGGAACACCACGGCAAAAAAATCGAGCGTCAGCTGCACCGCCAAGACCGCACCAAACACACGGCCCCAGATCAGCAACCGTCCGGGATCCTGCACGACGTCGATAAATACACCCAAGGCCGCGCCGAGGCCCACGACCGCAATCAGGGCAGCAAGCCAACTGGCGGCCCGCTGGGCCACCTGTCGGAAGAGCCTCGAATCGAGGGCCGCCAGCCAAGGCAAAGCCGCCAGAAACTGAACCAGGCACAAGAGAATGCCAACGACGATGGACTGCACCATAGGATTCATCATGAGAAAGGAGAGTTGGAGCCTCGGGAATTAGTTACGTATGTGAAAACCTTTATAGCCGCCCGGCGTAGCATCCTGCACAATACTTTGCTCGATTTGGCCAGCCATGTGATGGCCAATCCCGGCCAGGAACGCATCCACCTCTTCCGCGGGGCCTTCCGCCACCAGTTCCACATCCCCGCTCGGCAAGTTGCGGACGTACCCCGCAACCCGGTAGGCGGTCGCTAAATGCTGGGCAGTATAGCGGAAGCCGACACCCTGAACCCGGCCGGTATACCGAGCCTGTTTACAAACCATCATTGTTTCATTGTCGGTAGTCGTAGCTCGTTTGTCCATTGGTGAGGCGTGCAGGAATCAGGAGCCAGCAGCTGGTTGCGGATGGTAAATCCACTACCGAGCATCCACCTTCCGTTTACGCTACTCTCGGGCCTGTGGTTCATTGCGATAATTGGGATGGGTGCCCCAGCGCAGCTTATCGCGTAGGGTCTGGTAATAGCTCCGACCAGGGACCTTCACCAGGCCAAAGGCCACCGGAGCGCGGCGAATGGTGATCTGATGCTCAGCCGTAATCGAAATTCGCTCCTGCCCATCGGCAATCAGGAAGGCATCGGCGCAGTGCGAGGTCAGGGCGATTTTGTACACCTTGTCCGCACTGTCCACGACCGGCCGATTCGTCAGCGCATGCGGGCAAATCGGTGTAATCACGAAAGCGGTCAACTCCTGCCCGAGGATCGGGCCTCCGGCCGAAAGGCTGTGTGCGGTTGAACCGATCGGCGTGCTCAAAATCAGGCCGTCCCCGCTGAAACGGGTTACCACTTCGCCATCCACCGAAAGATCGAGGTCGATCATGTGAAAAGCCGGGCCGGTGTGGACGAGCACTTCATTCAGCCCCAACAGCGTGCGCCGTTCGTGAGGTGTTTCGATGATGGCCTCGAACATGAGGTGATGGGTGACGCGGAAGTCGCCGGCCACCACATGCGGAAAACACTGCCGCAGTTCCTCCGGGCTGAGATCGGCCAGAAATCCTAATTTGCCGAGATTGACGCCGAGCACCGGGGTCTGATGATACCCCATTTGCCGGGCAGCCCGCAGGATCGCGCCGTCGCCGCCGAGCACCAGGGCCAAGTCTGCGGTGAGGCTACTCAGGTCTTGCTCTTGATGAAGATCGAACGCGGCGATTTCGCAATGCTGGTTCAAGAAGGGCAATAGCTGCTCCGCCTGCTGTTTGACTCCCAGCCGGTGGGCATTGCCCAGCACGAAAACACGCATAAAGGCTCAAACCAGTCCAACATCCGGAGTCCGTGCGAAAAAAGGAAGCTGTCTCGATCGGTCGATATCCCGGCCTGGTTCTCGGCGGAGCAGAGACCTTCTCCTTTTTCGCACTCAATATTCCACGTTCGTTAACTTGGTACCTTGCGCGTTTCGGCCCTGGGTGCGGTTCTTTAGCCCCGACCGAACCGCCTGGCAAATGCCGCCGAGATCCAGGCCGAGGTCGGCGAGTAATTCCGCCCGTTCGCCGTGTTCGATAAAGCGATCCGGAATCCCCAGGCGAACCAGGGAGCGCGTGTCCAGTCCGGCGGCGTTGGCCGCCTCCAAGACGGCGCTGCCGAAGCCTCCCTCCAGCGTCCCCTCCTCGACCGTGACGACGAGCGGCACATCCTCGATGGCCCGCAACAACGTTTGCCGATCGATCGGCTTGGCAAAGCGGGCATTAATGACCCCAATGCTGAGCCCTTCTTCCCGCAGGCGCTCCGCAGCCTTGACACACGTGGGAAATAGGCTGCCGTACGCAATGAGCATCGCGTCATCGCCCCATTCATAAATTTCGGCCTGCCCCAGCTCCACGGGAGCCGGGCCGCGTTCCACCTTCTCCAAATTCGCCTTGGGATAGCGGAGGGCGGCCGGTCCGGAATGGCCAAGAGCGAAGCGGAGCATCGGGGCCACGTCGAGCTCATCACCCGGAGCCATCACCACGAAATTCGGGAACGCCCGCAGATAGACCGTATCGAACACACCATGATGGGTCGGCCCGTCCGGCCCCGTCAGGCCGGCTCGGTCGAGGCAAAACGTGACCGGCAGGTTCTGGAGTGCGACCTCCTGGAACAGCTGATCGTATGCACGCTGGAGGAACGTTGAATAGATGGCCGCGATCGGACGCATCCCCACCTTGGCGAGCCCGGCGGCAAAGGCCACCGCATGCGACTCGCAAATCCCGGTATCGAAGAAACGGTCCGGGAAATCGGCGCGCACCCGCTCCAGCTTGTTGCCCTGGCACATGGCCGCGGTGATGGCCGCCACGCGCGGATCCTTCTCCATCGCCTGATAAATCGCGTTACTGACGGCATCGGTATACGCTTTGCTACCGCCCCGCCGCAGCGACAGAATCGTCCGTTCCGGACCCACCTTTTCGAAGACCGGAGGGGTGTGGTAGGTGACCGGGTCTTCACTGGCTTGCGGCACGCCATGCCCTTTCTCGGTCAATACGTGCAGCAGAACGGGCCCCTCTTGATCTTTGACGATACGCAACCATCGGCGCAGCGACGGCAGATCGTGCCCGTCGATCGGTCCGATGTAGCAAAAGCCGAGATCTTCGAAGAGCATACCCCCCGTCAGGGAAGCCTTCAACCCATCGCGGATTTGTTCAAGGGCCTGGTTGGCCATGCCACCGACGAGCGGAACCTTGGCCAAAAGATCCTGAAGGTTGCGCATCGAGCCCTGGTAGAAGTTGGTCAAGCGGGTCCGGTCCAGACAGCTGGCCAGACCGCCGACGCGGGCACAAATCGACATCTTGTTGTCGTTCAGGATGAGGAGCAGCTTCTTTCCCAAGCCGCCGGCGTTGTTGAGCGCCTCAAAAACAATCCCGGAGGGAAGAGCCCCGTCGCCGATCACCGCCACGGTGTAGCGGTCCTTTCGGCCGAGCAGCTCATCTCCTACCTTCAGGCCCAGGGCACACGAAAGGCTGCACCCGGCATGGCCGGTCATGAACAGATCATAAGGGCTTTCCTGCGGATTGGGATATCCCATCAGCCCGCCGCGCGTGCGGATGGTTTCGAACTGATGATAACGCCCGGTAATCAGCTTATGCGGATAAATCTGGTGGCCGGTATCCCAGATCAAGCGATCACGGCTGAAATCGAAGGTCAGGTGCAAGGCCAGGCAGAGCTCCACGACGCCCAGGTTGCTGGCGAAGTGAGCCGGACGGATGCTGAGGACCCGCACCAGCTCGTCCCGCATTTCCTGGGTGAGCTGAGTGAGCTGCTCATCGCTGAACTCTTGCAGGTCCGCAGGCGACGCAATTCTTGACAGTAGCGTGCTCATGTTCAGAATCCTCGGTCCATCGTCTCAGGTCCTTCATCCTCCATAATCGATGGGTGAAGCGGGTGCCCCTAACGCTTGCGATCGACCAGGGAAAACGTCAACTGCGCCAACCGCGCGCCCGCCTCGCCGAAGGGCAACAGCTGACGCCGGGCTTCCTGGCACAGCTGCTCCGCCCGAACCCGGCTCTCAGCCACGCCAAGGAAGCCGGGATACGTGAATTTACCACGCCCGGCGTCCTTTTGCACCCGCTTTCCGGTCTCGGCACTGTTTCCTTCGACATCGAGCAAATCATCGGTGATTTGAAACGCCTGGCCAAAGCAGCGGCCATACTGATCCAAGCTTTGCAGTCGCTCCCAATTCGGTCCGGCAGCGCGTTCTCCGAAGACCGAGCAGGCCCCGAGCCGAAGACAGGCCCGAAAGAGCGCTCCGGTCTTACGGGCATGCAGGTTTTCCAGAGCCTCCAGGGAGTGGGAACGGCACCCGGCCGGTTCCGGACGTTCCCAGGCCAGGTCTTCCACTTGTCCGCCCACCATGCCGGCCGCACCAGCAGCGCGAGCCAACTCTCGGCAGCAGGCTGCCGCCGTAGGGGGGGGATAGCCCACGGCCAGGACTTCAAAGGCCAGCGTCAGGAGAGCGTCGCCCGCCAGAATGGCCAGCGCCTCACCGAATCGCTTGTGACAGGTCGGCTGTCCCCGGCGTAGATCATCATCATCCATCGCAGGCAGATCATCGTGGATGAGTGAGTACGTGTGGATCATCTCGACGGCACATGCGGCCGGCAGGGCATCGGCATCCCTGCCGCCACAAGCCTCCGCGGCCATGAGGACCAGCAACGGACGAAGGCGTTTCCCTCCCGCCAGGAGGCTGTAGCGCATCGCTTCCAACAGAGCTGGGGGACAGTCCTCACCCAGGCGGAGCGCGTTTCGCAACTCGTCCTCCACCAGAGCTTGTTTATCCGCCAGGTACTGGCTCAGGTCGTCGGTCAAGCGATCTCCAACGATAGTTGAGCTTACGAATCAGAAGAGGATTTCCGGCCCTTCCTCTTTCTTGCGGCGGCGTTTGCTGTTCACCGCGGGAGCATCCACGGTGGCCGTGTGGTCAAAGGGTTGCGTCAGCGGTTGGCCTTCCCCATCGGTTCCGGTCAACAGGAGGATGCGTTGTTCCGCCTGGCGAAGCTGAGCATAACAACGCTTCAGCAGACCGATGCCCGCCTCGTAATGATTCAAGGCGGCTTCTAATCCGAGCTGTCCGTCTTCCAGATCGCGGACAATCTGGTCGAGTTCGGCCAGCGACTGCTCGAAGGTCAGGTTTCGATCCAGGGGTTCGCTCATGCGTACACCTTGGCGCAGACTAGGGTCATCCATGACGATCAACCGGCCGCGGGCCGGAGATTCTCTTCTGGCTGTTCCACCCGGCTGAAAATCTGTCCGTGCTGCACGCGCGTCACCAATCGCTCGCCGGGCTGAACCTGCTCGGCGCTGCGAACGACCCGGCCATCCGCTTCTCTGCGAGTTAAACTATAGCCCCGCCCGAGAACGTTCAAGGGACTGAGGGTTTCCAGGTGACTCGCTCTAGCTTTCAGATGCTCGTTCACCAATGCTAGCCGTTGCTGCATGGCGCGGTTTAGCCGCTCCGCCCGCTCATCCAACTTTCGCTCCTGACTGCGGATTCCCTCCAGAGGAAGTCGAAACGCGCGCCGTTGGCTCAGGTCTTCGAGCCTCATCCGGGTCCGGTCGAGCCGCTGGCCGAGCAAAGTGCGAAGTTGCTCCTCGACGGCTTGCAGGTTACCCAGGATCTCCGCGTAGTTGGGGACCACCCGCTCCGCGGCCTCGCTCGGCGTCAATGCCCGGCAATCGGCAACCAGGTCCGCAATGGTCAGATCGATCTCGTGGCCGACCGCACTGACGATGGGAATCTGCGAAGCAAAGATCGCCTGGGCGACACATTCGGCATTGAATGCCCAGAGGTCTTCGGCACTGCCGCCGCCACGGCCGACGATCATGACATCGGTATTCCGGAGTTGGTTGACAAGGCGAATCGCCGCCGCGATTTCCTCGCCGGCTCCATCGCCCTGGACGCGGACCGGGCAAATCCACACCTCCGCAGCGGGCCAACGGCGAGCGAGGATCTCCAACATATCGCGCACCGCAGCCCCACTGGGGCTTGTCACCAGCGTCACGTGCCGTGGGAAGCGCGGCAACGGTTTCTTTCGTTCCGGGGCAAAATAACCCAAGCGGAAGAGTTTCTCCTTGAGCTGGCGCAGCGCTAGCTCCAATGCCCCAATCCCCTTGGGATGAAGCTCCTCCACCACGAGCTGATATTCGCCGCGCGGAGTGTAGACGCTGAGTCGGCCCCGGGCGATGACTTCCTGTCCCTCGCGCAGGTCGAAGCGCAGCCGCATCGCAACACTGCGCCACAGAACGGTCCGAAGCTGAGCGTCCGCATCCTTGAGCGTGAGATAAATGTGTCCGGAGGCGGGCCGCGAAAGGTTCGACACCTCCCCGGTGGTCCAGACCGAAGGAAAGCCATCTTCGATCAGCCCCTTGATCTCGCGCGTCAGTTCGCCGATGGTCAGAACCTTGACGCCGGCGGGTACGAGGTCGGGGCTCATGGGGTCAATTCCTCGGCTGCGGAGCGCGGAGATACAAATGGAAAATCGGAAATTGAAAATTAGAAATTGACAATCGCATGGTCTCTTGGTTTCTCGGAGGTAACCTTGATCAGCACGATCGGATCGCCTTGCTCATCGCGCATCCGCTCCAGAACCACCGCGGTTCCCGGCAGCCACCATTCGCGCCATTCGGAGTCATCCAGAATACAGTACGCCGCTTCTTCCGACGAGGGTAGTTGCTCAAAGTTGTCCAGCCGTTGGACCGTTCGGCCATAGTAAAACATGATCCCTTCATCCTTGAGCTTGGACAGGTAGAGCGTTTTGGTCGACGGGACCAAGGCCGCCAGCCGTTCTCCCTTGGCACGCGGCTGGCGATTCAGATTCCGCGCGGGAATCACGACTTCGACAAAAACCATTTTGGCGACCAACCAGAGAAGCAGCATTCCGACCAGCACGCCGGTAGGCCGAAACCGCTTTCGAAGAGCCGCCAAGAGGGTTCCAA
>DATGIQ010000413.1:0-15927 GCA_035295665.1 Gemmataceae bacterium
CCGAAATCCTGCCCGTTGCAGCATGCGCTTCACCTCGCGGCGGGTGAAGTGGTGCAGTGCCAGGCCGACGATCCCCTGGTGCACCGGCATGGGCCGATCGCCGCCGGTCGTCCTCCTCAGGCAAGCTCTGAGCAAGTCCCACAGCAACCAGCGGCGTCCCCGCGCGTCCCAGAAATTGAACCAGCGGTTGTGCACATGGAGTACCAACCGGCCGCCGGGACGCAGTACCCGATAGGCATGTCCGAGCACGTGTTGCCGTGGTTCCGGTCCATTGATCATTCCCAGGGTGCTGAACAGACAAGCGGCATAATCGAACGACTCGCCGGCCACGCCCTCCAGCTGCACGAGGTTGGCCTTGAGTCGGTGGACCACGACGCCATGATAGGCCGACCGCTGGCCCACCTGTTTGAGCATCTCCTCGGAGAAATCGACGCCGAGCACCCAGTAGCTGCGCTGGGCAAACGGAATGAGCAAACGGCCGGTGCCACAGCCCAGGTCGATCAATCGTCCGGGGCGATCAAAATGCTTCTCTGCAAACCGTTGGTCCAGGGCGCACAGCCCCGATCCTGCCAGGCTTTGGTCGTAAGTCTCTGCCACGGCTGCATCGTGTAGATAGTCCCACAAACCCCGTGTTATGCCCGCCGGAAGACGCCAATCAGGAAGGGAGTGCGCCATGGTCCAATCCAGGGAATCTAGAGAAAATGACAAAAATAGATTGACAGCATCCACATTTCGTTCGTATTCTGTCATAATATGATGGAACGATTCATCATATTCTTTCATAAACTTTCAGGAACTTCCAGTGCTGGTTCAGGAGCGTCGCCAGCGGGTGCTCGATCTCGTCAGTCGCCGGGGCTTTGCCACCCTGGCGGATCTGACCCAGGCACTCCACGTCTCCGAATCGACCTTGCGGCGTGATCTGGATCACTGGCATGAACGGGGCCTGCTCAAACGCATCCACGGCGGCGCCATGTTTACAGGGGATGGCTCGACCTTGCCCGCCCTGGAAGATCGCTCCACCAGCCAAATAGCGGAGAAGCGTGCCATTGCCCAAACGACCGCGGGCCGAATCCGCGACGGCGATGCGGTTCTCCTGGACGGCGGCACCACCACCCTGGAGGTAGCCCGCCTCCTGATCGGCCGGCGGCTCCAGATCGTCACCAATAGCCTGCCGATCGCCAACCTGTTCGCCAGCAACCACGAGACCGACCTGATCATGCTCGGCGGTTACGTTTATCCCAAGACCGGCGTAGCCCTGGGTCCCTTGACCGTCCGCATGATGGAAGATATTCACGTACACCAAACCATCCTCAGCGTCGGCGGCATCACCGCCAAGGGGTTGTTCAACAGCAACCTGCTCCTTGTCGAAACCGAACGCCGGATGATGCACTGTGCGGATGAAGTGGTCGTGGTCGCCGACCATACCAAGATCGGCCGGCAGGCATTGGCGTTTCTGTGCGAGCTCTCCGAAGTGGATGCATTGATCATCGACCGCCAAATCACGCCGGCACAGCAGGAGCTGCTCGACCAGGCGGGGGCCCGTGTCCTCGTGGCCGGTGCTTCCGCCAACGGCAGCGCGGAGGAATCATCGCCATGAGTGTTGCAACGCTGGATCGCTCCGTGGTTGAACGTTTGGTGCGCGATGCTCTCACCCAACAAATGGGCGCCGCCGGGTCACGATCGGGAGAGCGGGCTGCGTCCAACGGCAAGCCGGGTGCACCGAAACTGGTCGTGAACATCTCGGCTCGCCATTGCCATGTGACGCAGGAAGATCTGGAACGGCTCTTCGGCAAGGGGCATCGGCTCACGCCGTTCAAGGCACTTTACCAGGATGGCTTCTTTGCAGCCCAGGAAGCGGTCACGATCATCGGCCCACGGCACCGCATGATTCCGAACCTGCGGATCCTCGGTCCGTGCCGTGACCACAGCCAGGTGGAACTGGCCTTCACGGATGCCATTTCGCTGGGTCTGGAAGTACCGGTACGGCGAAGCGGCGATCATCGCGATTCGCCCGGCTGCTATTTGCTAGGGCCCGCGGGCATGATCGAGCTGCCGCGCGGGGTGATTCGCCATGAACGGCATGTGCATATGGGACCGGCGGATGCCACCTACTACGGCGTCAAGGATGGCGACCGCCTCCAGCTGCGGGTGAAGAGCAGCTGTTCGGCCGTGCTCGAAGACCTCCTCTGCCGGGTCGCGGCAGGCTCCAAGCTTGAAGTACACGTGGACACCGATGAAGGCAACGCCATTGACTTGACCCATGCAACCCAAGCAGAACTCTTTCGTTAACCCAAAGTCCGTTCCCTTCCCGCCCCCCTCTCCCCCGCGGGGAGAGAGGGCAAGGTGAGCGGGCAGCGGACTGTCCTTCTTTCCGCAATGGAGAAAACCTATGGCTACGAACCAAATGGAAGCCCTCGGCATGATTGAGACCAAGGGCTTGGTGGCGTTGATCGAAGCGAGCGACGCCATGCTCAAAGCGGCCAACGTCACGCTGCTGGGCTGGCAAAAAATTGGCAGCGGCCTAGTGACCGCCATGGCGGTGGGCGATGTCGCGGCCGTCAAAGCGGCTGTCGATGCCGGAGCGGCCGCGGCAGGCCGGGTCGGCGAGGTCATCGGCGTCCAGGTCATTCCCCGGCCGCACGAAGACCTGGGTGCAATCCTTCCGGTGGCCGGCAAGAAACAGTCGGCTCAAACAGCGGGTGTTGGTTAAACCGATCAGACATTGGATGAGGATCTTCTCATGGCAACGAACAATATGCGGAACGGCAACAACCACGAAGCCCTGGGTCTGGTTGAGACCAAGGGCCTGATTGCAACCATCGCGGCCACGGATGCAATGTGCAAGGCGGCGAACATAACCCTGGCGGGGCAGATCCAGATTGGCGGGGCCTACGTGACGACCTTTGTACGGGGCGATGTCGGCTCGGTCCGAGCTGCCGTCGATGCCGGTGCCCAGGCCGCCAGCCAAAACGGCGAGCTGGTTAGCTCCCACGTGATTCCGCGGCCGGACGAAGCAGTGCTGGAAACATTCTTGGGTCGATAACGGAGCATCGTCCGTTGTGCGTAATCCGTAGCAGCCTGGCTACGGATTACGGACGACGGACGACGGACCAAAGTGAAAATCCTCATCGCGAACCTCGGTAGCACCAGCTTCAAGTACCGCCTGTTCGACATGGCCGGCGAACAGGTGCTGGCGCGCGGCGGGGTGGAACGGATTGGCGCGGCCAGGTCTCGCTGCTTTGCCCAGACGGAGCGCGGGACCCGCGAAGAGGAAGCTCCCGTGCCAGACCATGCGGTGGCGGTCGAGACATGCTTACGGCTCTTGTGCGATCCCCACCATGGGGTTCTCAAGGATCCGGCGGAGTTGTCGGCCATCGGCTTCAAGGCGGTCCATGCCCGCGGGCTGACCGGCGTCCATCGGGTCGACGCGGAAGTCCTGGCGGCCATGGAGGCGTACAACGATGTCGCCCCGGCGCATAACCCGCCCTATGTCCGAGCGATGCGGTTGTTGAGCAATCGGCTGCCACAGATCCCTCTGGTCGCCGCCTTCGAAACGGGCTTCCACGAATCGATCCCGCCCGCCGAGCGGCTGTACGCGGTTCCGCTGGAGTGGGCGAAACTCGGAATCCAGCGTTGGGGGTTTCACGGTGCCAGTCATCGCTATATCGCCGGCCAAACCGCCAAGCGGTTGAACAACCCCGATGCCAAGATCCTTTCTTGCCATCTGGGTGGGAGCAGCTCCCTCTGTGCCATCGCCGCCGGCCGATCGTTGGCCAACAGCATGGGCATGAGCCCGCAAACCGGCTTGCCCCACAACAACCGGGTCGGGGATTTCGACCCCTTCGCCTTGCCGGCCCTGATGCGGGCCACGGGCAAGTCGCTGGAACAGCTCCTGGACGACCTGGCCAACCGTTCCGGGTTGTTGGGCCTCAGCGGCGGGTTCAGCAATGACCTCCGCGATCTCGAACACCAGGCCGAGCAGGGCAATCCCACCGCCCAGCGGGCGCTGGCGGTCTTTGTGGCCTCGGTTCGCCATTACCTGGGCGCTTACCTGGTGCTGCTGCATGGGGCGGACGTGATCGTCTTCACGGGCGGCATCGGCGAAAACTCGGCAACCATTCGCGCCCAGGTCTGTGCCGATCTCGATTGGTTCGGGATCGTCTTGGATCCGGTCCGCAACCGCCAGGCCAAGGGAGAGATGCCGATCCATGACCGATCCAGCCGCGTGCAGGTCTGGATCATGCCGACCAATGAAGAGTTAGTGGTCGCCCGGCAAGCGCAAGCGCTTTTGGCGAAGTGAGGGTGCTATGTTCCTGGCCAAAGTTACCGGAAGCGTGGTGTCGACGCAGAAAGTGGCGTCGATGACCGGCCGCAAGTTATTGACGGTGGAGCCGCTGCGCATCGATCCGGCCAAGCGCGACCGGCTCGTGGCCACCGGGCGCACGTTCGTGGTCGTGGACACCGTGGGAGCCGGCCAGGGCGAAATGGTGCTGATCGTCCAGGGATCCAGCGCGCGCCTGACGCCCGAGACCGAAAAGTTGCCGATCGACGCCGCCATTATTGGCATCGTAGATAGCGTGAATGTCGCCAACGAAATGATTTTTTCCGCACATGGACACGGTTAGCAGTGGTTCGCTGAATCGCTGTGGAGAATGATCCCCATGCAAGTTACCGATGAACTCATCCAAAGCGTCGTCCGGGAAGTGCTGAGCCACATGCGCAATGGTTCGGCGAAGCCGAGCAATGGCCAGGCCCGCCGTTGGGGCGTCTTCGACGATGTGGATAGCGCCGTGGCCGCAGCGGCGGAGGCGCAGCAGCAGTTCGAGGCCCGCGGCCTGGAAGACCGCCGCAAAGCCGTGGATTGCATTCGCCGCATTTGCATCGGCCAGGCCGAGCCGCTTGGCCGTGCGGAGCTGGACGAGACCAAGATCGGCCGGCTCGATCACAAGATTGAGAAGCTGATCGTGGCCGGCCAGAAAATTCCCGGCGTCGAGTTCCTGCGCACCGATGCGTGTACCGGTGAGAACGGCATCACGTTGACGGAATATGCCCCCTTCGGCGTCATCGGTGTGGTGACGCCGGTCACGCATTCCCTGCCGACCTTGGCCGGCAATGCCATCAACATGCTTGCGGCCGGCAACGCCCTCGTCTGCAATCCGCACCCTTCCGGCGCCCGCATCGCCTGCCGGGGCACGCAGCTGTTCAATCAAGCGATTCATGAGGCCATTGGCATCAACAACCTTCTGACCATCATCGGCACACCGACCCTGGAATCGGCTCAGGCGATTTTTGACCACCGGCAGGTCCGGCTGCTCTGCGTGACCGGCGGGCCTGCGGTGGGTCGGGCGGCTCTGCGCAGTCCCAAGCGAGCCATCGTGGCGGGGCCGGGAAATCCCCCGGTGGTCGTGGACGAGACGGCCGACCTGGAAACGGCCGCCCGTTCCATCGTGCAGGGAGCGGCTTACGATAACAATCTGCTCTGCATCGGCGAAAAAGAAGTTTTCGCGGTGGCCGCCATCTTCGATGAGCTCATGGAAGCGATGGGCCGGTACAAAGCGGTCCGGCTCGACAAGGGCCAGATCGAAGCGTTAACCCAGGCCGCCTTTGTAACCGGCGAACAGAAGAAATTGGTGGTTAACAAGGACCTCATCGGCCAAGATGCCGCGGTCCTGGCTGAGCGGGCTGGGATCAAGGTGCCGGCTGACACGCAGATCCTCTTCGGTGAGACGGAAGAAGGGCATCCGTTCGTGGACCAGGAACAAATGATGCCATTTGTGCCATTCGTGCGGGTTCCGGACGTGGACACGGCGATTGCCCTGGCCAAGAAATCCGAGCACGGCTTCAAGCACACGAGCATCATCCATTCCCGCAACATTGAAACGATCACGCGGATGGGGCGCGCGATGGATACGACCCTGTTCATTCAGAACGGGCCGAGCATGGCCGGGCTGGGCAGCGGTGGCGAAGGCTATTTGAGCTTCAGCATCGCCACGCCAACGGGAGAAGGCGTCACCACGCCGTTGACATTTACCCGGCAGAGGCGATCGAGCACTGTCGGAAGCATGCGGGTGCTCTAGCAACACGCACTCAAAGGTATCTGGAACGCTAACATCAACGTTCCAGATACCTTTGAGTGCGTGTTGCTTGCATTGCCATTGCAAAACGCAAGCAGGGGAGGAAATTGATCCGATGCAGATCGGGCGTGTGGTAGGGCATGCCGTGGCTACCGTAAAGCATTCGAGCCTTCAGGGATGGCGTTTGCTGCTCGTGCAACCGCTTTCGTCGGAAGGAAAGGAAGACGGCGAACCGCTGTTGGCCATCGATAAGCTGGGAGCAGGCCCGGCCGATCGCGTCCTCCTCTCCAACGACGGCGCCGGAGCGCGGGAGCTGGTTGGGGTCAAGAATTCCCCGGTGCGTTGGATGATCTTGGGAGTGTGCGATTGATGGCTGCCGACGGCGAAATCTTGCGCTGGCCGGGCCGGGTCTTGAGTGCCGCCGACCTGCGGCAATCACTCAACGGCCATCGGCACCTGATCTTGCCAGCGCGGGCGGTCATCACTCCCTTGGCGGCCGAACAGATTCGGGCCCAGGGCATTCGCATCAGCCGCCAACCGGTCGACGGGCAGCCGGCTCCAGGCGGACGGTGGGGGTACACCCAGGAGCGACCGTTCCCCCTGGTTCAGAATGCCCTCCAAGCCGTGGAACGGGAGGGGGTGGCGTTGCAGGAGCTGAAGGTGCAGGGCCCGCAGTCTGCCTGCCGCTGGGCTCGGGCGGTGGCGGAATGTGTGGCCCACGGCGAATGCTGCGGAGGCGTCGTCTTTTGCGAGGATGCCGGACTGGTCTGCTGCGTGGCGAACAAGGTGGCCGGGCTACGCGCGGCCATCGCCAATTGCGTGGCCCAGGTCGCTCACACGGCCCCGAGCCTCGCCGCCAATTTGCTAGTGGTCGAGATGCCGGGGCGAACGTTTTTCGAGGTCCGCCAAATCCTCCGCTTCTGCGGCTCCGCAGCCGCGCCGGTTTGCCCCGCAGGTTTGGCTTGTATCCTCCAGGAGTTGGACGGCCATGCGCATCGCTGAGGTAATCGGAACCGTGACGCTGGCCCGCGCCCACCCGGCGCTGACAGGCGGCCGCTGGATTATTGGGGTGCCTTTCAGTCTTCATGCCCTGCGACGGAATGGGGCTCCCGATGGCGAAGATTTGGTGATCTTCGATCACCTGGGGGCAGGCAACGGCAACCGCATCGGTGTCAGCGAAGGGGTCGAGGCGACGATGCCCTTCTTTCCCGAACGCAAGCCGGTGGATGCGTACTGCGCCTGTATCCTGGATCAGGTAACGATCCACGATGAACCGCGAGGAGGCTACCGTGAAACGATTGTGCCTGTACGAGACTGATGAGACCGCCTGGCTCGAGAAGATATCCAAGCCGATCGACGAACGTCGCTATGGAGAGCCGGATTACAAGCATTTGGGTGAGTACCTGCTCGACATCGTCAACCGCGATCGCCGCGAGGTATTCCGTCGACGGACCACGCTATTGACTCCTGTCCTCCAGGGCCAGGAAGCAAGCCGCGGCGGAGACCGGTTTGGCCGAAGGGCAGTTCCCAGAGGAATGTTCGTACACGCTGGCGGATCTGCTGTCTGAAGAGTAATTCCTTCCGCCTCGATCCACGACCATGGGGAAAATCATGAACGAATACAAACTCAAAGAGCAAATCTGCGAAATCGGGCGGCGCCTGTACAACAAGGGTTTCGCCGCCGCCAACGATGGCAACATCACCGTCCGGCTCAACGACAAAGAGATCCTGTGCACGCCGACGATGGTTTCCAAGGGGTTCATGAAAGTCGAGGACATTTGCAAGGTGGACTACGACGGCAAACAATTGGCCGGCACCCGCAAGCGCTCCAGCGAAGTGTTGCTCCACCTCGCGGTCTACAGCGCTCGGCCGGATGTCAACGCGGTCGTGCACTGCCATCCGCCGCATGCTACCGCCTTCGCCGTGGCTCAAGAGCCGATCCCCAAGTGTATCTTGCCCGAGGTGGAAGTGTTTCTCGGCGAAGTGCCGATGGCACGCTATGAAACCCCCGGCACCCAGAAATTCGCCGAAACGATCCTCCCCTATGTCAAGGATTGCAACACGATCATCCTGGCCAATCACGGCACGGCGACATTCGGCCCCACGCTGGAGAATGCGTATTTCAATTCGGAAATCATCGACGCCTATTGCCGGATCCTGATCCTGGCGCGTCAGCTCGGGCCAGTCAACTACTTCACCGAGCAGCAGACCAAGGAGCTGCTCGACATCAAAAAACGGCTCGGCTACGATGATCCGCGCTTCCGCTGTGAGAACTGCGATTTATGCGGCAACAGCATTTTCGAACGTGGGTACAGTGAGTATGCGCCGCAGCCCAAGGCGTTCAAGCGCGAAGCCAGCAACGGCCACGTTAGCCGCAATGGGCAGGCGGCGGCAGTCGACGATTTCGAATCGCTGGTGCGCATTGTTACGGATCAAGTCCTGGCGGCCTTGGAGCACGCTTAGCGGCAGTTCGTAGGACCGCGCGGCTGGGCGAACCGCCGCTAAACCAAGAGGCAGCAGTGAGGAATTCACGATGAAAGTCAGCATCATCGGCGGTGGCGGCCTGGTCGGTAGCATGACCGCCTATGCCTTGCAATGTGGGGGCGTTGTCAGCCAGCTTTGCCTGATTGACGCTAACCGGGAACTAGCCCTCGGCCAAGCCACCGACCTGCTGCATGGAGTCAGCCTGGCGGGAGATCAGCGCATTACCGCCGGCAGCATGGAAGATGTCGCTTCCAGCGACCTCGTGATCATCACCGCAGGCCTGCGCCGCAAACCGGACGAAAGCCGGCTCGACCTGATCAACCGCAACGTCGATCTGTTCTTGACCCTGCTCGACCAGGTCAAGGCCGCAGGACTCAGGGAGCAAAGCTATCTGCTGATTGTCAGCAATCCGGTTGACGTGCTGACGTACCTGGCGGTGCAGCGCGCTGGCCTGCCCTGGCAGCGCGTGATCGGCCTGGGCACGCAACTGGATACGGCTCGCTTCCGCAGTTACCTGGCCCGCCGTCTTCGCGTCCCACCAACACAGGTGCAAGCGCTGATCCTTGGGGAGCACGGCGACAGCATGGTGCCGATCTGGTCCAGCGCAACGATCGCCGGGCTGCCGCTGGAGCAATGGCCAGGATTGAATCCCACGGTGCAGAAGGAAGTCTTCGAAGAGACCAAGACAGCCGGTGCGCAACTGATCAAGCTCAAGGGAGGGTCTGGGTTCGCGGTTGGACTCTCGATTCGGGAAGTGGTCCACGCCCTGGCCCTTGATAGCCGGCGGATCTTGCCGGTGTCCACGCTGCAAGTGGGTTCGTATGGGCTGCGCGATGTTTGCCTGTCGGTTCCGACGGTCGTCGGTTGTGGTGGCGTCCGCCAACAACTGGAGCTGCCCCTGGACCAGAAAGAACGATTAGGGCTGCTGCAATCGGGCCGCGTGCTGCGCGAGACAATTGCGCAGGTGGAACAACGGTTCGGCCAACCGCCGCACCTCGCCCCGCCCAAGGCCAACGGCCGGGCGATCCCACGTAGCGCATGGCAAGCGGCCCGGTAACCGGCTTCGGATCTTCCCATGTTTGTTATCGTCTTCACGCTCATCCTGGTGATTTGTTGCTGGTGGATCGGCGATCTGACGTTCCGCACGAAAGGGATCTTGACATTGCTCTATCTGGGCAGCTTTGCATGGATGTGGACCCAGGATTACAGCTTTTTATTTATCCCGAGCCAGTGCCTCCTCGCAGCCATCTTTGGCCTGGCGACGTTTGGGACCGATTTTCTAAATCGGCGAATGCGCTAGGGGGTTTGTCATGGTCGAGAAGTCATTGGATCGCAAATTGCAGGCCATCCACGCCGATCCTCAGCGCTGCCGAGACTTTCTCCTGGCCGATGCCAAAGATGCCGATATGGCCTTGGCCATCGGTGCGCCCGGCAAGTCCCCGGAAGCCCACAGCGGCGAGCTGCGCTACCGAAGCCTGGCCGAGTTCCGCGACCTGATCGAGCAAATCGTGGAACAGGGCCTGGTAGACATCATGCTGATGTCCGCAAGCACCAGTGAAGTGTTGACCATTCACAAGCGGATTTTCGACGATAGCCACGTCACCCCCGCCGCACGGGTTAATGACACAACGGACATCCACATCGTCCGTGGCAGTAAATATCCCTCGCAAGCCTCTTTGCCCTTTCGGACCGCGACGCTGGATCATATTCAGTGTGGCCATCTGGACTGTCGGCTGGATGAACGTCCGCTGGGGGCGAACCTTGGCCTTTATAGCATCACGTTCAACAACGATAGCGTCCTGGATCGGGAAGCGCTGGAACAGTACAAGGCCTTCCGCCTGGAGGCGGAGCGGAAGGGCTTTCGTCATTTCCTGGAGGTATTCGATCCCAATCGGCCCGACGCAGTGGACCCGAGCCGCCTTGCTGAGTTCATGAACGATGTCATTGTTCGCACCTTGGGTGGCGTAACCTCGGCTGGCCGGCCGCTCTTTCTGAAAACCGTTTTTCATGGCCCCAAAGCTATGGAAGAATTGGTGCAGTACGATCCGCATCTGGTGGTCGGCATCCTGGGCGGCTCGGCCGGCACGACTTACGACGCTTTTAAATTGCTGAGCGAGGCGAAGAAGTATGGCGCTCGGGTCGCCCTGTTCGGCCGCAAGATCAACAACGCGGAGAACCAATTGGCGTTCATCCATTTCCTGCGTCTGATTGCGGACGGCGAGATCACGGCGGAGGAAGCAGTGGCCGCCTACCATGGCGTGCTCCAGCGCCTGGGCATCCGCCCGCACCGTTCCCTGGACGATGACATGCAGCTACAGACGAATGTGATGAGCTATGGCGGTAATGGGGTGCTCGTAAGTACGCCGGCGGGCAAGACGCAGACCGGCCCAGCAAAGCACGAGGGCTGCGGCTGCCGTTCCGGTGCGAAGCAAGAGAATGGCTCGACCGCCAGTGTTCCGCCGAACGAAGATAGTATGCCCGACTTTACGACCATGACCGTCGCACAAAAAATTGCTTACCACAAGGCGCGCTGGGATAGGATCTTGGGTTGAGGCGGATCCCAATATCGGGTGCCGTGACCCCGGGGGACCTGCTTCTTCATTGCTTCCCCCGTTGACAAACCGCATGTTGCGTGGCGGCGCGTTCGGCGAGCTTGCATCGGACGGCCGCTCCACCTTCCGTCGCAGAAATCTGCCAACGCTCCTTCACCCCTATGTCGGCTTCCGACCGGCGAGGACCGTAGCTCCTTGATGGCTCCGCAGCGTTATCACGGAACGCGGAGGAGAGAACGGCAAGCGTGGCCGCGAATGGAGCATCATTGGAGAGCGGTCACTGCTTCTTGAATTCCGCCTGCCAAGTCGGCCGGCCCTGGAGATTGCTCAGCCGCACCCGTGCCATCTCCGCCTGCGGAGTACCGGGGAAGGTTTGGAGGACATGTTCCAAATGCCGCGCGGCATGTAAGGTTTGGTTGTTCTTGATGCACGTCTCGGCAAGGGCCAGGTAAAGGCCACCGAGGCGATCGGAGAGGCTCTCGCAGGCCTGCTGTAGCCATTCGGGATTGTTCTTGATCTCCGCAGCCAGCTGGATGCCTTCCCCGCCTTCGGGCAGATCGGCGTAACTGGTCGCCAGCCGCTCGCAGCGATCGAGGCAGCACAGATACTGCTGGGTGCGGTAATCCTCCCGTGCCTGGGCCAATAGATCCCGTGCTTGACGGACGCGCACCTGGGACTGCACCTCCGGCTTGACGGTCAGGGCAGCGAGCCATTGCCCACTCTCGGCGGCCGCCTGGGTGCCGGCGAAGACGCGCAACAGCTCCGACAGCTGGGCCATCGCTTCCGACGTTTGTCCCTTCTCTTCGAGTTGCTTGGCGCGGGCCAGGCGGCCGGCCGCTTGCTGTTCCAGGTCGCGCAGGACCTGCTTCGCCTTGATCTGTACGGGGAGATCCTTGCCGTCCTGGGTAATACTTTTGAGCAAGGCAATGGCACGGGCGTAATCCGACACAGCGATCGCCTTGGCCGCTTCCTGATAATCGCGCGCCATCCACTCCGGGTTTCTCAGTCCCGCCAGGATACGTTGGAGATGATCATGAAAGCGGCCCGCTTCCATGTATCCTTCGAGCGTGCCCAGAATCTTTCCATCCGGGCCCGCCAGCACCACCGTCGGAAACGCCTGGATGCGCAAGAACTCGGTCAGCCGTGCGTCCCGGTGGGCATCAACCTTCAGCGGGATGAATTGCTCATTCATCACCTCAATCACGTGCGGATCGAGGAAGGTAGTCGCATCGAGCTTGCGGCACCAGAAGCAATGTTCTGTGCCAAAATCGAGGACCAGCGGCCGATTCTTCTCCAGCGCCTCCTTGCGGGCCTGATTGTAGTTGCTGCGCCATTGGATTTCTTGAGCCGGAGCAGAACCGAGTCCTCTGTACGGCGTCCCCAGTACGCAGGAAAGAATCAGGCCGATCGAAAGCGAACGGTGCAACATGGCGAATCTCTCTCCAGCTCTTCTTCCTAGGCGCGCGGATGCGCTTTGTGATAACTGTCCCGGAGCCGCTGGGTGTTTACGTGGGTGTAAATCTGCGTGTTGGCGAGACTGCGATGGCCGAGAAGTTCCTGCACGCTGCGGATGTCGGCCCCGCGGTCCAGCAGGTGCGTGGCAAAGCTATGGCGGAGCGTGTGAGGGCTCGCCCGTGGATCGAGACCCGCCTGGGCGAGGTACTTTTGTAGCAGCCGGCCAACACTCCGGGTGGTCAGCCGAGTGCCACGCTTGTTCAGGTAGACGGCGGGTTGCGACCGAGGCTTCGGGGATACCTTCTCGCGCTCCACCAACCAGAGCCGCAAGGCAGCCAGGGCCTGCGGACCCAGCAGCGCGAGGCGTTCCCGTTTCCCTTTGCCGCGCACGGTAGCCAGGCCGCTCTCCAGATCGACATCGGTGAGATTTAGTCCGATCAATTCGCTGACCCGCAGTCCCGCCGAGTACAGGATCTCCAAGATTGCCCGGTCGCGGACACCCAGCGGTGTCTCGGCTGAGGGGGTTTCCAGGAGCCGAGTCAAGTCCTGCTCGCTCAGGAAGTGAGGCAGCTTTCGCTCTTGGCGGGGCCCGCGCAGACCGTCCGCTGGATTGGCGGTGAGCACACCTTGCCGGCAGAGGAACCGGCACCAAGAACGCACCGCCGCCATCCGCCGGGCGATGGTTGTCTTGGCGTAGCCCTTTTCGTGCAACCAGGCCAGGTGGGCACGAAGCAGCCGCGGCGTGAACTGGGCCGGCTCCAGCGCCTGTGCCGGCAGCCGGCCGCGGAAGAACTCGAGTGCCTGGTTCAAGTCTTCGCGGTAGGATTTGACGGTGAAAGCGGAGGCGTTTTTCTCCAACGCGAGGTGCCGGAGAAACTCGGCAAGCGCTTCTTCCATCCTAACCCCCGACTGCCGGGTGGCCTTAGATTCCTGCACGCGATGGCGGCAACGGCTCACGGCTCTGGAGTGCTTGTTCGCGGGCACGGTCGGTCAGCACGGCCGCATCAAACCAGTTGAAACTCAGCCGCGGATCAGCGGCTTGGTCCCGGAACGCATCAATCAAGAGCGGTCGGCTGGGATCATCATACACGAAGACGTAACGCTCCGTCCCCTTCAGCAAGGCCAGTACATTCAACTCGCGCAGCAGCACGTCTCTTCTCCGTTGCCTGGCCTACGCCCTTCTCTTGCGCCGGTACATCTAGATATCGACCACCACGGGGGCACCGCTTTCTAAAAGGCAGGCCGGCACACAGCAAAAACTGCTGGTCCAAAACTTCTCTCCCCTTTCCCCTTTGTCTCTTGCCATGTCCGTTTTTTCACACCAGATCGCGCAAGCCGCGCAAACCGACTTCCTCCCGGCACAGGAATGGCTCGCCGTAGGAAGTGCCGATGGCCCAGCCCCAGTACCGGGCGCGATCGCGCAGATCATCCAGCAAGGTGGGAGGCGTGGTCGGCCGGCCTTCGAGGAACTGAGAACGATAACAGCCCACAGCCTGCATTTTCGTTTCAAGGAACGGCGTGATGTCCAGAACGAACGACGGTCGGGGGTGCAGCCGGAGGTGGATACTGAAATAGTAGAGAATCCGCTGCGGGTAATGCGGCGTGCCGGCCATGTCGGTCTTGGTCAGCTTGGCCCAAAAGCGGGCGGCATCGACCAGGGCGCTGGCGGCAACATGATCGGGGTGGGCATCTTCCCAGTATGGAGCCAGAAGGATTCGTGGCCGCAGCCGCCGCAGCATCTCGGCCAAGCGGCGTCGCGCCTCCAGATCGGCAATGAGGGCACGGTTGAGTAGGCCCAGGTTTCCACGCCAGTCCAATCCAAGAAGACGGGTGGCGGCCGCGGTCTCGGACCGGCGGATCTCAGGACTTCCATGGGGCGTGGGTTCGCCATCGGTCAGATCGAGCACGCCGACGGTCGCCCCCTGGGCTTTGAGCGACAAGATGGCTCCGCCCGCGCCAAGCTCCGCGTCATCGGGGTGGGGAGCGATCACCAGGTAATCCAGGGGCGGGTAGGAAGCCTCCGGAACCGTCCTCGTGGGTTGCACGATTTCCTCCAATCTGTGGGTATCGGCTTTTTGGTCTGCCACTACTGTACCACTGGCGATCTTGATTTCGCAGGCGCGCCGCTTTACCATCGTCTGGGTGCCCGCCGGCCGCAGTTGCCCCATCAGGGAGGATCGCATGGCCAAGAAAGGCAAGAAGGCAGCTCTTCGCCTGTTGCATTCCGTGACTGCCGAGCGTGCCCAACGTCTTTACCGCCTTCTTCAGCTCCTGGGAATCGGACCGCAGAGCCGCGCCAGCGTAACCCGGCGATTGCGGTTGGATGTGCGCGGCTTTTACCGGGATCTGAAATTACTGCGTGCGGCCGGGATTGCCGTGCCGCTCCGCAATGGGCGCTACACCCTGGAAGAGAGTGTGCCCGCCGCCACGAATCGGTTGCCGTTTCCCGATCCCCATCTTACGCTAGGCGAAGCCATCCAACTCGCCAAAGGCCGCAGCCTGGCCCATCGCAAGCTCAAGGCGCAAATTGGATTGATCGTGCCTTGACGTTCGGCGCCGTTAAGGAAAGTTAACGGCGTGTGTAAGTAGGTGTTAATTTTCGGCCCATCTGCGCCCCGAGGTTGAACGGTGGCGTTGAGGTCCCGCCGAAAAAAGCGATTCTCATAACTCTATGCTATCGAAGGAATTATTCCTACTGTTGAACAGGTCACCTTCGGACATGGCATCCATCGGCATGGCCTTTGCACCAAATAGGGAAACGAACCTCCAGACAGAGTCTGTGTAGACACAGCGTGTGTCCACAGCACGACGGAGTGAAAAAGAGATGCGGTTGTCGATTCTCCGGTCTGTGAGGAAAATCGAGAAAAATCGGTATTTTGCTTGCTTTTATGAGAGTGGCTGAGTACATAATCTAGAATGAAAATCGGTAGGAAATAGCTAACTGACAAGAATCGGGTGCCCAAGAAGAACGAAAGGAGGGTTCGTAGCTGCGGTTAATCGTGAAAAGCGTTTCTTTGTTCGTTTCACGCAGAGGATCTTGACAACGCTGAACGGCGAAGATTCCTGATTCGGTCGATTAACCGGAGCCGGATCAGCGCGAAGCTTCGGTGGAGTTCTTTCATGGGTACGCTTGTCAAAAAGGAGCTAGTAATAATGGTGGAGCATCGAAAGAAAACATGGTTAACGATGGCGGGAGTGGCCTTTGCCGCGGTGCTTCTCTTGATGAACCCTGGGCCGGCCCAGGCGGATATCATCCTCACGGTGGTCAACTCGGGGACGCCGAGTGGCAGCAACTTCCTCTACACTTATGACGTGATGCTCACGCCCGGCTCGGCACTTCACCCCGCCGGCGGCGGCGTCAA
>DATGIQ010000414.1:0-4990 GCA_035295665.1 Gemmataceae bacterium
ATTTTGCCCGGCAGCTCGTGGTGCGCGATCAAGGTCACGAGAATGATCACGAGCGACAGCAGCCCGACGAGCGGTACCGCGGCGATCCCATCGAGCAAGAGCGGAATGAATGCAATCAGCGCCAGAGCGATGGCTGCCAAGGAACCCAGGAGTCCGGCTTGCGGCACCCAACGGCGGACGGCATTGCCAACCGGCGCAAACAGGATCTTGAAACCGCCGATGAGTAGGAGGACCATGACCCCCACCCGCCAGGCGTAGACCATCGCGTCCTCATGGCCCAGGTGGAGATCGGACCGCCCTTCCCGAAGCGCAGGCAAGAGAACAAAAAACGCGACGCCGAAGGTGCTCGGCGTATCCAGACCGAGGGGCATTGCGGTCACTTCCGCCCGACCGGTCCGACGCGCCAACCGAAAGGCCATCCAGGTGTAAACCAGATCCCCGAGCAGAACCCCCAAAGCCGTTCCCGGGATCATCCGGGTCAGCACAAAGTTGGGGCTGAATCGGAAGTCGTCCTGTCTCGACTCTGCGCCCGGCAGAGAGATGGTGCTGACGAGAATCACCATCACAGCCACATTATCGAGCATCAGCCCGAAAAAGGCGTTGATGTCACCCCATTGTGCCCAGCGGTAGCGTGTCATTCACTAGCCTGCCTTGCGCGTTCCATCCGGTGCCCCGGGAGTGTGAAACGCACGGCTCGGAGCTACTTGCCCGCGGCAAGGAATTCGCCATCACATTAATCGCTGCAGAGCACGCCGGCAAGCCTACTCGCAGAATGCGAATCGGATCTGGCCTCGGTTACCGTCCGGACCCCCGGGCAAACAACGAGGGCGCGGACCGAATGCAGCAGATTTGCGGACTATTCCTTTCTTTGCGGTGAGGAACCAACGGATACCGGGCATGCAAGCCATTGATTCCACAGCATTAAACTGGGTATGTTGTGGTATCTGAAGCAAATGCAATGAATAAAACTGATGCGTAGTTCAGAGAATCTTGTCGAGAACCAGCGCGCAACCGTCTTGGTGGATGCTCCTTGCGAAAGGATCTTTCCTGAGAATCGATCCGGCGGTGGTAATAACTTTGGCACTCAGGTCCGGACACCAACCCGAAGCATTGACGAGGGGTCTCGCTGAAGCCTTGGGTGAAGGTGAGTTCGTGGTGCGGAGACGAAGGCTGTGCGCAGAGTGGTGATAACTGGCCTGGGTGTGGTGGCCCCGAATGGAATTGGCAAGAGCGCCTTTTGGTCGGCCTGCGTCAATGGCCGGAGCGGAGTCGGTCCTATTCGGAGTTTTGACGCCTCCGCCCATCCGGTCAAAATCGCCGCGGAAGTGCCGGCATTCGACGCGGCACCGTTCCTCTCCAATGGACATCGCAAGAACCTCAAGGTTATGAGCCGGGCCATGCAATTTGCGGTCGGGGCGGCCGGGCTGGCGATCCAGGACAGCGGCTTGGTGATGGCCAAGGAAGACGCCGAGCGGCTTGGTGTCGTCATGGGGACGGGCATCGTTCCCATGGACCTGGCCGAGTTAGCGCCCATTTTGAGGGAGGCTTACGACCAAAACGGTCAGCTGCAACCAACCAACCTGGCCCGGAGGGGAGAACGAGCGCTCTTTCCCCTGTGGATCCTCAAGCACCTGCCCAACATGCTGGCCGCTCACATTTCGCTGGCGTTCAACGCGCAGGGTCCCAATAGCACGATTACCACGGCCTGCGCTGCTGGTACGCAGGCCGTGGGAGAAGCCTTTCGGCTCATCGGGCGCGGGGATGCCGACCTTGTGCTGGCAGGCGGCGCGGACAGCCGGATGGATCCTCTCCTCCTTCTGGCGTACACGGCTCTGGGCGCGCTGAGCCGGGCCGACCGCCCGCCCGCCGAAGTCTCGCGGCCTTTTGATGCCGAGCGGGACGGCTTTGTCCTGGGCGAAGGGGCCGGCGTGTTGGTTTTGGAAGAGTTAGAGCACGCCCGGCGGCGGGATGCCGTCATTTACGCAGAGGTCCTCGGGTTCGGCAGCAGTTTCGATGCCTACGCCGTAACGCGCCCGGACCCCGAAGCCGGCGGGGCGGTCCGGGCCATCGAATGGGCCTTGCGCGAAGCCCGGATCGATCGCCATGACATCGATTACATCAACGCCCACGGCACCAGTACCCGATTCAACGATGTGATGGAAACGGTGGCCGTCAAGCGCGTCTTCGGCGAAGGCGCACGGGCTTTGCCGCTGTCATCGATCAAATCGATGGTGGGTCATCTGATTGGCGCAGCCGGCGCCGTGGAAGCCGTCGCCCTGGCCCTGACGCTGCATGAGGGCGTGTTGCCGCCGACAATTAACCGCACCCATCCTGACCCGGCCTGCGATCTCGATTACGTGCCGAACAACGCTCGTGCCGTGCCCGTCCGGACGGCCATGTCCACCAGTTTTGGCTTCGGTGGGCAGAACGCAGCCTTGGTCATGCGACGGTTCTAATACCCAGTCCGGCTGAATGTATCCGTTTGTGTTTCGCGGCGGTGCGCAGAACCGCGCGGGGCGCACCAGCACGCGGTTCTGCGAACCGCCGCGAAACGGACACAACCAACCGGACCATGGAGAAGAAGCACGAACCCACAGGTATCTGGAACTCTACAATCAAAGTTCCAGACACCTGTGGGTTCGTGCTTCTAAAGATTTCCCAAGCAGAGACGAAGAGAAAGAGCCAGGCTTATCGCTTCTTCTCCCGTGGCAGCAGATTCGGCATATTGGCGATACGCATGGCTGCGACCGCCATCACTTGCGCTCCCTGGATCAAGTCGGGGACGCGCGCTTTGTCGAGGGTGTCGGATTGAGAGTGGTGCGTGAATCGATACTCGGCCGTCTCCTGCCGAAGCGCAAAGCCAGGAACCCCCGCTTGCTCAAAGGACACGTGATCGGTTCCGCCCATCGAACGTAAGCTGATGTCGGTGACGCCGACGTCCTTGAGCGAGACCAGTTCAGACTCCATGAGCGGCTTAAGAACATCGCGTCCTTGCAGGCCTATCCCCACGACACGGCCAGTACCGGTGTCGTGAGCCAGGCACATGGAAATGCGCGGTAGTTCCTCTTTGTGCTGCTTGACGTAAGCCTTTGAGCCGTGCAACCCCTGTTCCTCGCCGCTAAAGAGCACGAATCGGATCGTGCGTTTGGGAGTCGTGCCGCAACGAGCCAGGATGCGTGCCGCTTCAAGAACCACCATGGATCCGGTGCCATTGTCCGTCGTACCCTGTGCCAGGTCCCAGGAGTCCAGGTGTGCGCCCAGGATCACGTACTCATCCGGCTTCTCACTGCCGCGGATTTCGCCCACGGTATTATAAACTGCAATCGGACCCGGAATGAACTTGTTGCTAACCTCGATCTCGACTCTTGTGCGGGCCGGGGCAGGACGGGTTGCCAGGCGGTAGAGCAAGGCGTAGTGTTCGTGAGCGACAAAAAGCGACGGCAAGGGATCGCTGGCGCTGGGACGATCGAGGCCCTGCCATCCGCCCGTAACCGTGAGCAAGCCATGCGGTTTGCCCGCGTCTTGCATTACGGCGGCGGCACCTTCGCTGCGCAGAAATTCCGTCAGCTCGCGCCGAAAGGTGGGCGAGCCGCCAAATCCGCGCCCGCCTCGGCCACCGGGTGCTCCACCCGGTGCAGGCTGGGAGCCGTCTCGGCCGGCCGGTGTCGCGCCCGGCCCTGGCGGCGTGCCATCTCGGCCCAGCGGGAAGCTCAGGTCACTGATCGGACGGACGTTTGCAGGAGGACCGCGAAGGATGATCGCGTTTCTGAGTTTGCCCTTGAGCCCAGCCAGGTCCGCGCTGGTCCGAGCAGTCACAACCACGACGTCCCCTTCGATCTTGCCATTCGTCCCCGGCGTCCAGCCCGAGGCCGCGAGAGTCAACGTGCGGCCATTATTGGGCTCAACGATGCGGGCGGTGGCGAAGCCCCGTTCCCAGCCCATGGGAATGGTGTACCCTTCCAGAGCCACGTTCGTCAGGCCATAGCTGCGCATTTTGTCGGCCGTCCATTCATTGGCCCGCTTGAGTGCGGCCGATCCCGTCAGACGGGGCCCAATCATATCGCTCAGGTAGGTCAGGTTGGACATGATCTCGGAGCCGTTCTTGGCCTCAGCCAGGATCTTTTGGTCGAGGGCCAATGCCTCGGCCGAAGATGCCGAGGATGCTTGCACGGGTGCAGCGCTGGGCGCGGATGGTGCGGCAGCGGGCGGCTGCTGACCCCATGCGACGGCAACAGCGGCGAGCACAGCCAGAACGGCGAGCTGTCCCGGCTTGCACAGCCACACAGGCGAGATCGACCGAGGAACGACAATTCGGCAGCGATACATGACTACCTCTTGGCCTTATTGGCCGGCTTGCAACGATGAGAAACGAAGCTGAATGCGCACGCCCGCAGGCGACCAAACAACCGGTGATTCTATCGTGAGACCGAGGCGTATGCAAAAACAAAACCGGCGATTTGGCGGACTTACTGAGTTGAGACCTCCGCTCGTCGGCAAAGGCGGTCCAAAGTCCCGCCGCTTGGTTGCAAGCACGAAACCAATGCGGAGATAAAAAGGAAAGCGCCCCAGGAAAGACTTGGTCTCCTGAGGCGCTTCTGAAAAGTGAATACGTTGTGGTTAGGCGTTGGCCCAGTCAGCAAAGACAGAGTCCAGCGCGGATAGCGGTGCCGAGAGGTTTGCAGAAGCATCGGGCAACACGGTGCTGCTGTCTTGCCCCACAAGGTTTGCCGGCAAAGAGTGATCGGTGAGGACCAGCGGCAGCGCTCCGGACGGATCGCTGCCATTCGCGGCGGCTAGAACCATCCCTGCGGGGTCGCCGACAGCAACGGCTTGATGTTGGCCGGCTACCAGCGTCGCGGCACCACCCGGAGGCGGAGCATTGCCGCCGGGATAGCCATTGGCAGCGATGGCGACATCGTCGTAGTAGTAATTGGTGGTGTAGGCGCTGTTGCCACCCAAGCGAATGCTGCCATTGTTGCCGGCACCCAGA
>DATGIQ010000415.1:0-5034 GCA_035295665.1 Gemmataceae bacterium
CGGGCATCAAGGTCAGTGACGAACAGATGGCAACACTGAAATTGAAGCCCGCTGATTTTCATGGCGATTGGAACTATGTCATTACTCCCCGCAAACACTAGAAATCGACGAAGTTATTTTTTCGCGGGCCCTAAGCAATGAGCAGGATAGGCAGCATTAAAATGACCAGGAAAGAAAGCTGATTCCAGGAGCGGCAGGCGCGGCGTTGATCCATATCATTCCTAACCGTGCGAGGAGCGTGTCCGAATCTCAGTAGAAGAAGGCCATCACGGCGTGCGCTGCTCCCAGGAGCAACAGCGTCAACGTCAGGGGGATGTGGACCCGCAGCGTTAGGAAATGACCCGTTGCAATAATTCGTGCCGCTCTCCTCCCCTTTCCTTCTCGCGCAGCCTTCGTCAATACAAGGAGCTGGCCAAAGAGAAGGCCGGTAAGGCCGCTGCCGATGATCACCCAGAGAACGACCAGCAGAATCGAGGTCAGCGGGCCACCCATGCGAAACCGTCCATGAAACTGGAGGACCAGCCAACTCAGCAGACCAGAGTAGATGTGCCCTGTCTCCCAGACGGAAGAGCGCACGATCGGCCAATGCCTGCAGCGTGAGATGCGGAGAAGCCTCTTCCGCACCGGCAGCAGTCCACAGAACAACGCCAGTCCGGTGCCGCCCAAACCGAACAGCAGTCCCGACCAATGGCTCTCGCCCGGCGGCTGGGCCACGTACAGTGCAAAGAACACCAGCGTGAGCAAAACGAAGGCCGCCATCCACCCTTGGTGTGTGCCAGCCAAGAGCGTCCCGTTCCCGGGCACCTGGGCGGCCTTGCGCGCGGGGGACATGACTTTTTTCGTGGGCGCAGCGGCCGTGGTCGGAGCCGTACTTCGCGGCAAGGCCGTCGGGCCCTGCGTCGGGATCGGAACGCCATTACTCGGACGGACAAGCTTCTTACCGAGAACGGCGTTCCAACCCCGAACGGGCGCTCTGGGGTCGAACGGATCAAGCCAAAACTCGGGCGTCATCTGGACCGGATCAATCATGATGACAAGGCGTTAGCCAGCCGACATCGTGGGTCACGCTGCGGACGCAGAGGAAGGATGGAGAGCCTGGTCAATTGCTTGGAGGGCTCTCCGGTTCTTGAAGAACAGGTACCAGAACGTGTAGTCGGCGTTGGTGATCTTCGTTCCGGTCTTGTCCGGATCCGTCTGTCCGTTGACCGATTGCGGCACGCCCAGCACCAGATCAGAATCGTGGAAATGATCAATCGAGGTGGTTTCCACGGTTCGGTTCGTGCGGAAAACATTTTGGCCACGGTCGGAACCGGATAAGAAATCGGTCCCGGAGCCGGCAGTCAAATCGTTATAGGTCCCGCGGGCTTCGAGATAATTGGTGCCTGAGTGCCCCTTGATCACGCTGATGCCAAAGCCGCCGATGATGGTATGCTGCACCGCGGCTCCGCCCAGCCCGCCATAGAATACGTCATTCACGTCGGTATTGTTGACGTAGCTGTTGTTTCCAGTGCCGCCGAAACTCGCAATCCAGGAGACCTTGGACTTCCGGAAGCTAAACATCTGCTGTCCGTCGGCGTCGTTGTACGTGATCGCCAACTTTGCCTCGGAACCGCTCCCGACTTGATTTACGGTCCAGTCGGCACTCTGGGACTTCGGCAACAGGTAAAGGATACCATTCCCGTTGACATCCTTTTGAAGGACCACAGGAGAGCTGGTGTTGGCGCCGACGGTACCGAACGCACTCTGGAAGAACGTGACTACTTGCTCCTGGGGAGAGGCAGAAACTTTCGAGGTCGCGTTGACAATCAAATAGCCGCTGCCGGTGCCGCCGTCGATGGTGTTGGTCCCGAGAATGTCATAAATGGCGTTGCGGCCGGGCCCGGCAAGAATGGTGTCGCTGCCGCCGGGCTTACCACCGAAGATATTGTTGAAACCGGCTCCGCCGATGAACGTGGCCTGGCCACTATTTGCCGTTTCGTAAGTCGAGCCGTTGGGGTTGCTGCCGCCAATGAGAACGTCTTTGCCGGTCCCTCCTTGCAGATAGGTGACACCGTCACCGCCGCCCGCACGCTGAACGGAATTAATGGCCGTGTTGTTGGCAAAGACGTCGCTGCCATCGCCGCCCTGGAAATCGATGCGCTTGACGGCGGCGGCCTTGAAATCGTATGTCTTGCCCCCTTCGCTGTTCACCAGCACCTGCACGGTCTTCGCATGCGGTTGCTGGACGATGATATTGTCTGCGTTGTTGTCGGCGTGGATGGTCAAGACCCCACCCGCGGACAGCGCCACCGAAGCAGACGGTGTGCAGCGCTCTTCCATAACTTCAATCAGTAGTTGAGCTTTCATCAGGTTTCTCCAGGAAAGAGTAGATGGTGGTCCTCTTCGTGCCGTGGCATGAGAGAAGGAAGGTTTCAGCGGGGCGCACCGGCCCCGTAACCAGCCCATGGTGGTAGTTCACAGCTAGTTCCGGGTACGGACGGGATGCGCAACCTTACCGAGGAGGACATCGCGAACGATGACGTGCACCACCACGCGAGGATTGGAAAGTGACGGGAACCAGCCGGAAAAGGGAGTGAAGGAGGCGGCTAGTGTTTGAAACATAGTTCGGCGGAGAAGCCTGTCAAATCACTATCCAGGAGCGTTATTTCTTGGGAAACGGTGGTACCGGCGGCAAGGTCTTCTCGTGCTTCTGGAGCTCTTCCAGGATGACTGCGATCGCGCGGTCCAATTGTTCGTCGGTTCCCGCAAATTCCTTGGCGGGATCGTTGTCTACGACAACGTCCGGATCGACGCCGTGCCCTTCAATAATCCACTTCTTCCCCTCCAGATCGTACGGCGCGAATTCAGGCTTGTTGAGCACCCCTCCGTCCACAAGCGGCAAACTCTCCCGAATGCCGACCACGCCCCCCCAGCTGCGTTTGCCGATCAGCTTGCCCATCTTGAGCTTTTGAAAACGGTAGGGAAACAAGTCGCCGTCGGAAGCCGAGAACTCATTGAGCAAACAGACCATCGGCCCGTGCATTACGCTATCGGGGTCGGGCCGCGGCACGCTGTTGCGGGCGACCTCGATCATCACCATCTCCCGCCGTAGCCTTTCAATGAGCATCTGCGACACGAAGCCGCCACCGTTGCCACGCACATCGATGATCAAGGCCTTCTTATTCAATTGAGGGTAGAAATATTTGGCGAATTCGTTCAATCCCTGCAATTGCATATCGGGCACGTGGAGATAGCCCACCTTGCCGCCGGTCGCGGCGCTCACTTTCTTGATATTGTCTTCGACCCACGTGTAATAATAGAGCTCGGCATCATCCGCGACCGGCGTCACGATCACTTCGCGGCTGCCCTTTTCCTGTGCGACCGCATTGAGCTTCAGGGTCACCTGCTTGCCGGCCGTGTTGACCAGCGCCTCATAGGGGTTGACGAGCTCATTGGCCGGCCGGCCGTCGATGGCCAGGATGTAATCGCCGACGTGCGCATGGACGCCCACTTCGGTCAATGGTGCGCGCAGCGCTCGTTCCCAATTCTGACCGCGGAGGATCTTGGTAATCTGGTAATAGCCGGTCTTCTCGTCCCGGCGCAGCTCGGCGCCGAGCAGGCCGGTCGCCACCCGCGCCGGCTTCGGCAAATCGCCGCCACCGACATAGGTGTGCCCCGTGTTCAGCTCACCGATCATCTCGCCAATGATGTACGTCAGATCGGCCCGGTGATTGACATGGGCCAGGAGCGGCTCGTATTTGCGGCGCACGGCCAGCCAATCCACGCCGTGCAGATTCGGATCGTAGAAGAAATCGCGCATTTGCCGCCAGCATTCATGGAAAATCTGCCTCCACTCCTGGTGGCGATCCAGCTTCATCTCCAGGCCCGACAGATTTAGCGGCTCGGTGATGGCCACGGCGGCAGGACCGCGAGGCAGGTCGATGATCCCGTACGCGCCATCCTTGTGGACCAACATTTTTTTCTGGTCCGCCGAGATCTCAAAGCCATCCACCTGCCCCAGGGCCGTTTCCTTGCGACCGCCCAGGTCGTACATCTGCAAGAGGGGATGGGCGTCCTTGCTGCCTTTCCGGATGTAGTAAAGCCGGTCCGCCACCGAGGCCAGGTTGCGATAGTCGGACGGAGCAATCGGCAACACCACAATCCGGTCGTTGAGGCCAACGAGGTCGACTTTGAGAGAGGGCACCTCTTTTACAGCTCCGTCCTTGGCCTTTGGTGTGACCTGGCCAACCTCGTCGCTTTGGGGCTTGAACGGCGATTCGGTTTCCTTGGCCAGCGTCACCAGGTAAATGCGGCTCATGTCCTGGTAGATGTGGTTGAATTCGGTTCGGCCGAGCGTCGGGCTGAAATCGCGATCCGAGACAAAGAACAGGTATTTGCCATCGCTGCTAAAAACAGGTTCGGTGGACTCATACCAGCTATCGGTAACCTCGACGGTCTTCTCCTCCTCCAGCGCGTAGAGCAGCACCTTCGACATCCCTTGGACGCGGCCCTCCTGGTAAGCAATCCAACGGCTATCGGGCGACCAGGCGAAGTGGCGAATCTCCCATTCCTTGGACTTGGCGACTTGCTTGACAGCCTTGGTCTGCACATCGACATACTGCAAGCGCAGTTTCTTATCGGACCAAAGGATCTTCTGGCTGTCGGGCGACCAGCGGATCTCATATTTGTAAGTGTCGCCGCCGTGGGTCAGTTGAACAGGTGAGCCTTTCCCATCCTGGGCCAGGAGATAGATCTCATCCTCACCGCTCTGGTCGGAAAGGTAAGCAATGTGCTTCCCGTCGGGCGACCATTTCGCGTTGCGCTCATGAATGCCGCAAGAGGCCGTCAGGTTGCGTGTCGGCCCGGAGTGTGCCGGTACGGTGAAGATCTCGCCACGGGCGCCAAACAGAGCCCGTTTGCCGTCTGGTGCGATCTCATAATTCGAGATACTTTTGCTGAGACTGACGATCCTGCTCCGGCCGGCGACGCGGTCATCCAGAATGCGAATCGGCACTTTCTCGGCTTTTTCGGTTGCCAAATCGAAGCGGTACAGGT
>DATGIQ010000416.1:0-2358 GCA_035295665.1 Gemmataceae bacterium
GTGCCTGCATTTGCCGCTCGCGTTCCGCAGCCACGTTGCCAGGAGGTGCATAAAGGTTTGGCACCGGCGTAGCTCCCGGTTGAAACGGCGTCGCTGCGACCGTCGCTCCCAGGTAGCCGCCGGTCAGTTGCACCGGCGACGATGGTCGCCCAATGTTCACGAATGTCGGCAAGTTCCGGTTGGCGGTGCCCAGCGCGTGGACGATCCAACTGCCAAAGCTCGGATGATCGAATTGCCGGCCGCGGTGGCCGGTACACGTTTCGATGACCGCCGGAAAATGATTCCCTTCGTGGCACCACATCGACCGCACGACGGCGATGTCGTCGATCACCCCGCCGACGTGCGGAAACCAGTCGGACACCGCAATGCCAGACTTCCCGTAGGGCGTGAAGGTGCGCCGGCAGCGGATCACGGGCCGTTTCATTTCCGCGAGGTTGTCGCCGAAGCCAACCACGTCGATCAGCTTGCCCGCCCACTTGTTGCCCTTCGGATCGAAGGTGTCGAGATGACTGACGCCGCCGCACATGAACAGGAAGATTACCGACTTTGCCCGCGGCGGGATATGCGGATCGAGGCGAGCGTCGGGGATCTCACCGGCTTCGGCCCAGAGCCCGCCCAGGGCGACGCCCAGGAAGCCGCCACCGGCCTGGTGAAGAAAACACCGCCGGGAAATCCGGCCACAGGGGTAGAAGGTTCTCATATTCATGGCAACGATTCGAACGCAGGCGCGGAAGTTTACCGCACATACAGGAACTCATCCAGGTTGAACAGCAGCCAGGCAAGGCCCTTGAGGCGAGCCGGGTCATCGTCCAGGTATGCGAGGGCCCGTGCGGACTCGTGCGGCGTCGGCGGCCGTGCCAGCGTCAGGCGATAGGCTAACTCCACCGCAGCGGGTAGAGTGCCGCCGGATTCCTCCCGGAGCCGTGCCGCCATCTGGGTCGTGGCCTGGTCGATGGCGTCGCTGTTCATCAGGAACAGGGCTTGCGGAGCCGTCACGGTTTGCGTTCGCTGCGGACAGGGGGCGCGCCCGTCCTCCACGTCGAACGCCTGGAGAAAATGCGGGACCACGTCGCGGCTCGTCGAGTAACCGCGGATCATATAAGCGGCCCGGCGGTTGGGAGCTCCCGCGATCCGCGGACTCCCCCGGCCGCCGCGCCGACCCTGTGCTGGGCGGATATCAAAGGACGGGCCGCCGATTGTCAGGTCGAGCTTGCCCGCCGCCGTGAAAATCGAATCCCAAAGCGGCTCCGCTTCGAGCCGGCAAAGCGGAAAGTGCCACAGGTAGCGGTTTGCAGGGTCTACCTTCTGATTGGCAGCCGCCAGCGCCGGCTCCTGCGATGAGGCCTGCTGGTAGGCCTGCGAGGTAACGATCAGCCGGTGCATCGCCTTCATGGAGAATCCGGACGTCACGAATTCGGCCGCGAGCCAGTCGAGCAGCTCGGGCTGTACCGGCGGGCCGGACAGGTTGCCGAAATCGCTTGGCGTTGCGTGCAATCCCGTGCCAAAGTGCCACTGCCATAGACGATTGACCGCCACGCGCGCGAAGAGCGGATTCGCCGGATCCGTCAGCCAGTCGGCAAAGGCTTCGATCCGGCCCTCACGCAAGTCAATCGACGACGGCGCGAACGGCCAACCGGGCTCCACGGGTTTGTCCTTCTCCGGCCGCTCGGGGTCGCCGCTGGTCAGGATATAGCTTTTCTCCTGCGCCTTCTTCGGATCGACCTCCACGGTCCAGAAAGCCGGCAGCGTTGAGGCACGACGGCCGCCGCCGAGCTGGTCGAGCTGGCGCCGCAGCTCCTCATACCGCTTGCCCTCGGCTGCCGGCATGATCGCCCGCAGCTTGTCGGGGTCGATGCGAAGAATGGGGTAGTAATCGTCGGCGATCTTTTGCTCCGGGGCAGAACGTTGCTTTTCCGGCTTACGGATGATCACCTGTACGTCGGCCGGCAGCATGGCCACACGCTCATCGTACAGCTTTTTTTGATAGGGCGCGATCAGGGCCTGGAGCGGCGTGTCGAGCGCGGCACGTTGGCGTTCCTGCACATCGAGCGCCTTGCCCTGTTCGAAGAAGTCCGCGGGGCTGGCCAGCACGACCTTGCGAATGACCAGCGGATCAAACAAGGCTTTCATGGCATAGAAATCGCGCTTCTTGATCGGATCGTAGAAGTGATCGTGGCACTTGGCGCAGCCGACGGTCAGCCCAAGGAACGCCGCGGACACAGTTTCGACAGCCGCCAAAGCCAGTTCCTGATGGTCCTTGCCGTCGCGCAGCACGGCCCCGCGTGCGAGGAGGCCAAGGGCAAACAAGTCATCAGGCCGCGGCTCCAACCGGTACCGCACGCCGGTGGCCGACATCGC
>DATGIQ010000417.1:0-5426 GCA_035295665.1 Gemmataceae bacterium
CTGGCATCGCGGGGGCAGGACTGAGGAGGATGGGCGCCGACCATGTTGCTGCTCCGCAAGCGTGCATATGCCCGGGCCGGCCTGGTCGGGAATCCGTCCGACGGGTATCACGGCAAAACCATTTCCATCAGCGTTCGCGATTTTCACGCGGAAGTCGTCCTGTATGAGTGGGAGGATGTCGAGCTGATCCTCAGCGATGAGGACCAGAGCCGCTTCCGCTCCGTCCAGGAGCTGGCCCGGGACGTGAAGCTGCACGGCTACTACGGTGGCATTCGCCTGGTCAAGGCGACGGTGAAGAAGTTTGTCGAATTCTGCGAACAACAAGGCTATTCCCTGTCCGATCGAAATTTCTCGCTTCGGTACCACAGTACGATTCCGCGGCAGGTCGGCCTTGCCGGCTCCAGCGCGATCATCGTGGCTACGTTGCGGTGCCTGATCGAGTTCTACCAAGTGGCCATCCCCCTCGAGATTCAGCCCTCCTTGGCGCTGGCAGTGGAGACCGAGGAGCTGGGCATCGCCGCCGGGTTGCAAGATCGGGTCATTCAAGTCTACGAAGGGCTGGTGTACATGGATTTTGCCCGCGACCGGATGCGGGAGGCGGCCGGCTGTCGCTATGGCGTTTACGAGCGGCTCGATCCGGCGCTGCTGCCGCCCATTTATCTGGCGTACAAGGATGATGTCAGCGAACCGACCGAAGTGTTCCACAATGACATCCGCGCCCGCTACAACCGCGGCGAAGCCAAGGTCGTGGACGCGATGACCAAATTTGCCGGCCTGGCAGCACAAGCCCACGAGGCTCTCGCCATCGGGGACCATGAACGCTTTGGATCGCTCATGAACGAAAACTTTGACACACGGCGATCGATTTACCAGCTGCCAGCCGCCCAAGTGGAAATGGTGGAGGTAGCCCGTCGGGTCGGCGCCAGTGCCAAGTTCGCCGGATCCGGCGGAGCAATCATCGGCAGTTATCGGGACGCAGCCATGTTTGGCGAGCTGCTGGCTGCGCTGGGCAAGATCCACTGCGTGGTTCTCAGGCCCCAGATCACGGCCCCGTAATCTCAGGTGCCGGTTTCATCCGTCCTGGCTGCCGAGCGGCTACGAAGAGCAAACACCAACCACAAGGCCAGAGCGGCCGTCACGCAGGTCAACCCGAGAAGCCGCAATACCGGCGGTACCCCCCAGCGGTCCGCAGCCGTTCCGGCCAGAAACGCGCCCAGTGGGACAGCACCGCTTTGGGTCATGGCCCAGATCGCCATCACGCGGCCACGGTTGTATTCACCGGCGCTCAATTGGATGATGCTCTGACTGGTGGCCAGAAACAGAATGAGCCCGAAACCAATCAGGCCGCAACAGGCCATGGCAAAGGGCAAGGAGAGCGGCATGGACAGAGCGATCAGACCGATGCTCACCAGTCCGATGCCGGCCCGAACTACATAGCGGCGTTCCTCTACGGAGCCGAACGTCGCCAGAGTCCAGGCGGCTGCCAAGGCGCCCAGTCCCGTGCCGCTCAACATCCAACTGTATCCCAATTCGTTAGAGCCGAGGATCCGCGAAAGGGCCGGCAGCAATGTTTGTGATGGCCAGCCGCACAGCGATATCACAACCGCCAGCAGCATGAGGAAGGCCAGCTCTCTTCGGCCGGCCACGTAGGCCAACCCTTCCAACAGGCCACGCCAGCCCTTGCTCGGCAAGGCCTGGTGCACCGATCCCGTGATGTCCATCCGCGCCAACGCCCAGAGCACGGCAGCATAGCTCAGTGCATTGGCAAAGAAGCAGGCTTCGGGAGCCAGCCAGCGCATAAGGAAACCGCTGACGGCCGGACCGACTACACGGGCCACATTGAACAGAAGAGAATTCAATGCCACGGCGTTCATCAGGTCCTCACGGCCGGCCATGTCCATCACGAAGGCTAACCGTGCCGGCAGATCCATTGCCTGGACCAAACCGCTGGCGGCCGTGACGAGCAGCAATTGCCAGGGAGTGACGACATCGGCGAAGGTGAGACCGGCGAGCAAGAGCGCCAGTAACAGGAACGCACTCTGCGTGACAAAGATCAGGGAACGCTTCGGCCAGCGGTCAGCCAGCGCTCCTCCCCAGGCACCGAAGAAGAAGGTCGGCAGAATCTGCGCAGCGTTCACCAGCGCGGCCCATTTGGATTCTCCGGTGAGGCGAAACGCCAGCCAGACCAGGGCCGCGTTTTGCATCCAGGTTCCCGTGAGGGAAACCATTTGCCCAAAAAAGTACAGTCGGTAATTGCGGTGCCGCAGGGAGCGAAAGGTTGTTGCCAACCCACTGTATGTCCGGGCGGCAGCGGCAGGAGGACTCGATTCCTTCGCCGGCGAGTCGGGTCCCGGTGGGGTGCCTTCGGAATTGGCCGCGGTCGTTCCATCCGGGGACATGAGCTTAGCGTAGCTTCGTCGGCAATCGGGTCAAGAGCGAATGGAGAAGCCGTTAGCGCTTGCCGCGCGGTCCGATCTGATCCTTGCCCACCCAGCCACGCAGCAGTTTGGGGACGATAACGGAACCGTCGGCCTGTTGATAATTCTCCAGGATCGCAAGCAGGGCGCGGGAGACAGCCACGGCTGTGCCGTTGAGCGTGTGGACAAACCGCGTCCCTTTTTGGCCCGGTACTTTGTAGCGGATGTTGAGCCGCCGGGCCTGGTAATCGGTGCAGTTGGACGTGCTCGTCACTTCCCCATACTCGCCCTCTTCCCCGCGTCCAGGCATCCATGCTTCGAGATCGAACTTGCGATAGGCCGGGCCGCCCAAATCACCCGTGCAGGTGTCAATCACCTGGTACGGCAATTCGAGGCCTTGGAAAACCTTCTCCTCCACGCGCAGCAATTCGTCGTGGATTGCTTCGCTTTGGTCCGGCGCACAGAAGGAAAACATTTCGACCTTGGTGAATTGATGGACCCGGTAGATGCCGCGGGTATCGCGTCCTGGAGCCCCTGCCTCGGTGCGAAAGCAGTGTGACAGGCCGACATACTTGATCGGCAGCTGAAGTTCATCGAAGATTTGATCCCGGTGCATGCCGCCCAATGTAATCTCCGCCGTGGCAATCAGGCACAGATCCGTGTTTTCCAGGCTGTAAATCTGGGTTTCCGGGCCGCGCGGAATGAAGCCGATCCCTTCGAGCACGTCGTTCCGGGCCACGTCTGGCGTGATGATCGGCGTGTATCCTTCGGCGATGAGCATTCCCATCGCATACTGAACCAGGGCCAGTTCCAGCAGGACCGCTTCATTCTTGAGGAAATAGAACTTCTGCCCGGCCACGCGGGCCCCGGCTTCGAAATCGATCAGGTCGAGCGCTTCGCCCAAGGCGACGTGGTCCTTGACGGGAAACCCAAACTGGCGGCGTTCGCCCCACCGGCGGAGCACCCGGTTGTCCTCGGCTGTCGTGCCGACCGGGGCGTCAGGGTGCGACATGTTGGGGATGGTCAGCAAGACGGCCCGCAGATCGGCTTCAACCTGTTTCAGGCGGTTCTCCAGACCGGCCACTTGCTCCCGCAAGGCTCGTCCATCCTGAATCAACGTCTGTTTCTTGGCCGGATCCTTTTCTTTGGGAATCAGCTTGGAGAGCTCATTTTGCCGTTGCTGGAGGAGCTGGGTTTCCTGCACCAGTTGTTTGCGCTCTTCATCGAGCTGGACAACTCGATTAATATCCACCTGCACGTTGCGATTGCGGCAGTTGGTTCGGACGGCGTCTAGATTGTCGCGGATGAAGGCGGCGTCCAGCATGATGGCTATCCGTCAAGGCCCAAGGTTTGCTTCGTGTTACAGGACCGGTCGCACAGCCGCCGCCCATGGCTCACGGCCGCTTTTCCAACGGCACATAGGGCACATCATGCTTGCCCACGTAAACCTGCTCCGGCCGAAAGATGCGGTTATTCTGGAGCTGTTCGAGCCAATGGGACAGCCAACCGGCCACGCGGGCCACGGCGAAGATCGGGGTGAACAGATCACGCGGAATGCCCAGCGCCGTGTAGACAATGCCGGAATAGAAATCGACGTTGGGATAGATTCCCTTGGGACCCAAGATCCCGGCCGCGACACGTTCGAGCTCCACCGCCATCTCGTAAAGCTTGGGCCGGTTGGTCTCGGCAAACACATGCTCGGCCAATTCCTGGAGGACGGTTGCGCGCGGGTCCTTCACTTTGTACACCCGGTGCCCAAACCCCATAATCTTCTTCTTGCCGGATACGGCGTCTTCCAGCCAGGGACGGACGTTCTCAATCGAGCCGATCTCGTCCAGCATGTCCAGAACTTCTTCATTGGCTCCGCCGTGCAGCGGACCGGTCAAGGTGCCGATGGCCGAGCTGATGACTGTATACGGATTCGCCAGCGTCGAAGCCGTCACCCGACCGCTGAAGGTCGACGCATTCATCGTATGTTCGGCGTGCAGTATCAGGCAGGCATCCAGCACTTTGCGCACCGCTGGTGATGGCTCCCGCTCGAACAGCATCCAGTAAAGATTGGCCGCATGATCGAGATCGTCGCGGGGAGTGATTGCTTCATCGCCGAAACGGAGGCGGTGGAACGCGGCGACGACCGTCGGCAGCTTGCCAATGAGGCGGATCACCGCTTCCCAGTTGTTCTGTGCGTTGGAGACGTCCCGGGAAGGATAAAACATCCCCATCGCCGCCACCGATGCCTGCAAAGCATCCATCGGGTGGCCGGTCTCCGGCAAGCATTTGATCAGATCCTTGAGCTTGTACTTGATGCGGCGGTGGTGGCGAAGCTGGTCATCGAAGCTAGCCAATTCGCGCTGCGTGGGCAGGGATCCCCTCAGGAGCAGCCAGCACGTTTCCTCAAAACAACTCTCGCGGGCCAACAGCTCGACGGCGACTCCGCGATACTCCAATCGAGCCCGTTTCCCATCGATGAAACTGATGGCCGACTCCGCGACCGGGACATCGGCAAGACCAGGCCGTAACTCCAGCTCACTCATGATTCCCCCACAGCGAACGAACATATTTCTCGCGATGACAGAGCCTATTATGCAGGGAACCGGGCGGAAGGGCAAATGATCGGCTCACCCATCGATCAAGAATACGTGGACATCGCCCGGTCCGTGCACTCCCGTGACCAGTCGCAGCTCAATATCGCCGGTCTTGCTGGGGCCCGTGATCAGTGTCAAACAAGACGGCAAGCGTGGGATTCCGCTCGGCGCTTGGTTTTCGAAGAGGTCGAAGAGGTCGGGCACCAGGTGCGCCCGCTCTGCCACGACCACGTGCACCGGCGGCAGCAGACTGACCGAACGGGGCTCATCCGGGCGGGCCCGCAGCACGATCGTTCCCGTCTCCGCAATCAAGAAGTCGGGCACGGAGATCCCCAGGTCGGACGCAAACAGCGGATCGCGGCAGGATTCACGAGCAAGCGTTTCCACAGCGATGATCTCGACCCCGGCTGTGCGGAGTCGCCCA
>DATGIQ010000418.1:0-18595 GCA_035295665.1 Gemmataceae bacterium
AAATTGTACCAAGAGATTGGTGTCTGGCATCCGTCACCTCCGGGTTCGGGTTCCGTTCTCCAGAGGCATCTTTCGCGCACCCCTTGACTCGGTCAACCCCTACGCCAACAATTCCCACGCCCTTTTGATGCGATTGCCTTGCCCGCCGATCACTCCTCGCTATTCAATCGGTCGAGTATACAGGATTAGCACACACCGGTAATTCTCATGATCCCAGAATGTACGCTCAAATGCGACCTCCATTCCAGCAGGAGTTGAATCAGAGAACGCCGGGACGCTATCAAACGCTTTCCAAAGACGCTTCTGTTCCGCGAAGTCGGCGTTGCCCAAGTAGAAGTCTTCCTTGTCCAATGATGCCTGGTGAAGGATGTGGCCCTTTTCACTGGACTCCACTCGTATGCAGCGTATGTCAATAGTATCGAACCCTCGCCGATTCGCATAATAGCGGAATCGATTTACTGCTCCCGGCATGTTTACAAGAACCATATCACCGGCATGGTGGCGTTCCTTCAGGACATCCACAGCCTGCACGATTGGAGGTATCGTGCCTCGCACTAACCCGGCGTTGCTCCACGCGCCTACTATGCAGTTGCCACCAATAAACGCAGCCCCCAAGGCACTCAAGATTCTTCCGTCTATCCATGTCCACACGATCCCCCAGAATATCAGAGTAAACACCTGTGCAAACACAAGGTATCTGTCAAGAAAGATCGATCTTCTCATCCCAACTGATACGATCACGCCTAGTATCCACGGAATCCCAGCTTGAAGGACGACAAACCACCTGCCATTGCTCTGCCGGTGACACAATAACACAAAATACGCCGCGACCACGCCAATCCAGATACACACAGCGATCATTCCTTGGCCTTCTATTCCTGGACCCCAAAGACTAAGGGACTGTACTACGCTGCCCGCGGTAACTGGCGGAATCCAGAATTGCCTATAGACATCCCCGGCCTGGGCCATCAGCGTTCCTAACCACGGACAGTAACTCCCGAAGACGATTCCTATCGCCAGGCAAAGGCCCCAGACCCCATAGCCGTCCGCGGAAACCTGTCGACCCCGCGCGCCCAAATACAGAATTCCCGCAGCGTATAGCCATTGCGCGCATACCGAAAACAACGCATAATAATGCGTATAACAAAAGCATGCAGCTATGCAGGCATATAATGCCCACCAAACGAAGGGTCGCTTGGCAGAGTACAACGCTCGCAGAATAAGCCACGAGGATAATAGAACCAACATCACACCCAAGCTATACATCCGCGCTGTCTGGGTCGGAGCAACTTGCGCCGGGTGGATTGCGACCAGTGCCGCAGCAAGCAGCCCTCCCCCTTTGGTCCGCAATGTTGGCGGTTGGAGTTCTAGATCCGTCTGCCTGGCCAATTCGAGGCACAAGAGATAAGCGAGAGGTATCGAGGTGACCGCAAACAGAATCGACAAGCCTCTGAGGCTTAGCTCCGAGTCACCCAACAGAGCTACCCAACTCTTAAGTAAAAGATAATACAGTGGCGGATGTGCGTCATCTCGTGTCCTTTGAATTAGATCGCTCGCGGAATACGTCGCAATGCGCCATGAATAAGCTTCGTCGTTGCTAAGAGCTCGCTGGCCTAGTCCATAACACCGAGCACCGATCGCCACTGCCATCGCGATGCTCAGCCCTGCCGCAGTACAAACGACTTGGGAAGAGCTGCGCATGCGGGCTCTCGACTGAAATGACAAGTCGGATTGTTGACAGGCCGGTACACTGCCCGTTACACGCAATGTGGACAAAGCAGTCCTCTGCCACCATCGGAGGCTTTTAGGCACGACCTCTCACCGATGCGTCGACGCGCTGGACGTGGATGGTTCCCACTCCAGAATCAGAGTTACTTTGGGGAACAGCCCCCCTAGGACGACGAATGGCGCCTATCAGCACCAGGGAATTGACAGCGCATCTCATTCAGTAAGATTCAGCACGCATGCCTACTCGCCCGTCAGCGCTCCACACTCCGCGTCCCAGCAGGCATGGACAAGCTCCCGACATCCGGCTACATCGCTCGATCGCCCCCTCCGACCGCGGATGTTTTGCGTCCGTCCGCACCGGACTTCCGTTGCCCCTCAGAATAGCACAGCATGAACGACACTTCACGCCAACAGCATTCCCTGCAGGTCACTGACCGACCAGCACCACTGGACGCAGGCACTGGCGGTTCTTCCTTTCCAGCAATCCGGCCGGTTGAGAATCATCATTCAGCACAGATGGTTGTTGCCCTTCTTCCGGATCACCGTCGAGCCGTTCCTTCTGGAACTGAAGGAAAATGTTTCAGCTGCGATGTCCAGCCATTCTCGGCTATCAATGCATTTCCCGTGACTTGCGCCGCAGCAAGTAACGTTTACCCAGCGCGACGACCAGCACGCAGAATAGCACACCATTGACGACCATAATCCATCGAACCTTACTCCCTTGGACTCGCGGCATCACCTTGCCATCAATAATAGGCCTTGCCTGTGCTAAGGCCTCCTCCAGAAGCCCTTCCCCGTGCGGAACGAAGTACGCCTTGTTCTCGATCAGATCATGCACCTCCGTTCCACCTGGGAACTCCATTTGGAACAACGAGAGCGCTACTTTATTCACTTCGACGCTCCGCACTACAAGCTTGTCAACCAAGTGCACCCGACCTCGCATGCTCTCAGGTTCATTAAACGTCGTATATGTGATGCGCTGGCATTCCTTGGGCAGCCAGACACCTGTGTCAGCCATAATAAAATTCCGACACATCGTCACAGACTGAAGGCAACCACCGTCCTCCGGCGATCTCAGGCCAAAAGCGACGTGCCTTCGCACGCAACATCCGTGGTTATGATCAATCCAATATACATTACTGCGATCGTCTGACACAACATGACACGGATATCCATCTACGTTTTCGAGTTTTGGGTAGACACGAAAGCGCGCTGATCCGAGCGCGACGGGCACATATCTCTCTGTTCTGCGCATCCTCGACGCGTTGTCCCCCTGAAATATAGAAATCATTTCCAAATACCACGATCCGTGGTCGGCGATGCCGCCGCTTCTCCCTGGCCGCATCTGGCCAGATGCCCCACCAGGCTCAAACGTTTGCGTGTTTGTTCCGTCAAATATGTGTATCCGATAATGCTTTCCAGAAGCGCCGCCCTTCTTTTGAGCCTGCGAGGTCTTAGTTGAGGTCACATCTTCGAATCTTGAATAAATCTTCGCTCCATCATAAGCGTAGTGTACTTTATGCGTGTACGCCATCAGTACGGAGCGGCTTTTATTCTCAAGTTCCTTATCCCCGACCGACTTTAGCTTATGTTCGTGGCTGTGGATGAACTCAACCTCTAGGCTCCGGATACTATTTCTCCAACGTTCTTGCTCCCTCAGCATGTCTGCGGTCGTCAGTGTGGCTGGCACGTTCAGCTCATCTACGGTTTGTGGACCGACGGATTTGACGCTACGCACAATATCATGGAAGGTGGCCTCTATACCGTTAAGGCCATGCGGCAAGGTCGCTTGTTTTGTCGCATTCGTCTTGCCGTCCTGAGCTGTGACAATACCCTCCCATCCTAATATGACTAGAATCACTAACTCCATCCACAGACCCATCGATACGCAGCGCCCACGCATGTGACAATCTCCCATATCCTCTATAGTTCGGATTGGTCCAAGAATTCTCTCATTCGCCCTAACCGGGCGTGAGGTCTACTCGACGTCCATGAGGCTTCCCTAGCTACTACTTTTCTCAGGGCAGCGTGGCATCTCCCGTTGTCGTACGATCCTGGCCCATGAAGAGCGCGATGACCCGGGCCGCGTGAGAGTATCCGCAATAGTTCTTCACAATCTCCTCCGGCCCATTGTACTGCAACGCCACTGTCAGGAACTGGGCGGCTTTGGTTAAAGCCTCATCGCCTGGGCGAAGATCGCGTTCTGCGATAAGAGCCCATTCGATATGATGTGCAGTTACTTGGATCATGCGATCGAGGGAACGACTTCCGTCACCATGCCCTCCGCCTGGCGCACGTTCATCAACCCAGTGGGATGGCCAGCTCCCGCTTGCATTCTGCGATTTCACCAAATGCGAAGTAGAATTCCGGAGGTATGTTTGCACGCGGGATCGCACGTCGCGTGAAAACATGCGCCGCCTCTTGTCCGCTCGCAGCATTAGAGCAAGAGCGTACTGCTTGTGTGTCCCGTTGCAGGGGCCTTCATCCGCCTTTGACATGATCAGGCGCTCCGCGATCGACTGATATGAATGCCATTCCCCGAAACGGTTCTGCCAACTTGGCTCCTCCGGTAAGTAGTGGCAGTACGCAACAACTGACCACGCCGATTCTTGATCAACTACATACGATCGCCTCGAAGTCTGGACCAGATCTAAGATAGTGCACTGCTCCTTGCCCATGTCAACGACCTGATCGCCGGGCACGCCGACTTCCGCGCACGTGGCAAGCATCTGATCTATGTGTGCTTCGAACTGCCACTCCTCCTTGCCGGCTGCTTGGAGTCGTGAGCGCACCTGCCAACCACTCGTAGACCGGACCATGAGCCCGTCTGACTCGGGGAACTTCCGCCGGAACTCAGGCAAGGACAGGACTGTCATCATCTGGCTTCGCAGATCCAGGTTCCCCGTCCAGTTTCCGAACACCGTTGCGTCGACCCTCCAACGGTGCAGCAGGTCGACCACGGTTCGAGGTTTCGCGCGCAAAAAGTTATTTACTGCTTGCCGACGATGCCTCAAGACCTCGGGGTCTGTCGCTGCCTCGAGATCACTTATACCGCTAGCGGCTGCTTCAACTTGCCTCACTTCCGAGCTACGGTTCACACAAAACAGCGCGGCACACATGGCTACCGCCGCGAATCCAATGATCAGTGCTTTCGCTCTTGTGTTGCGCACTCGTTGCATCATACACACATCTGACTGTTGCGACTGCTCTCGATAGTATGCATTGAGTTTTAACTGGAACCATTATGGGGGCGGATTCTCTCGGACCAGTGAGTGTGCTCCATCTCAACCACGGCACCTATTCGCGACCTCCGACACCGGCGGCCCTTAAGGTAATGTACGCCCAATGGACGTAGTCTCGGCCGTTCGCCCTCGAAACGATTTGTAGCCTAACATCTCTTCGTTCAGGTATTGGTGTCGGCGGCTCGCACACCCGTTCAACTACGATTTCGACATTACGCACAAAGCAGCACCCTTCCTTAATCGGTGCTGACACGGTCGGTGCTTCCACCCGTAGCTTGTCCTGCATATCTGCGTCCGCAAGCTTACAATCTATCACCCATTCATCAGTCTCAGCTCGCTGGTAAACGCGGCCGCGAAGGAGTACGCTTGCTCCCTGGCTATCGCCTAGGACTAACCGGTCATGCGGAAAATCTATGCCCAATGCGGTTCCCCTTATGTGGAAAGTATTAGCCCACTTTTCCCCTAGGGCTAAGACTTCGACCCCAGCAGTGGCCACTCCGTGCTTGTCCTCCCCAGTCATGGCCATTGTAAGCACCGTGCTCTCGCCTGGCCGGAGCCTCGTGCTCCTCAGAAAGGCGGAACTACACTGGCATGATGGGTATCCCACTTCCAGGTTGACCTCAGTGGTACCGGTGTTCGTAAGGGGGAAATCCACGGTAGCGTGTCCGGATTCGGGCAGGATCCCAAAGTCGTGATCGACTTTCCACGCTACCAATTCGAATCCGCCGGCCAAGTTCTGGCGCGCGTGTTTGTTGTCGGCAATTGGGGAGCAACCAGTTATACTGTATAGCAAAAGAGGGATTGGTCCAACCGCCCGTAGGACTGGCCACAGTCCAGGGGGGCGCCATCGACTTCTGACCCATTGGATTGAGGAAAGCGCGATCGAGGCCACTAACGCGGCGCACACGATGTAGGGTAACACTAGCCTTTCGTTTGGGCTGCTGGCGATGTGCCGATCTGGCACCAGAAGCGCGCCACTCCACGCTCGAGCGAAGTCCCCCCGCAAAGCGTACTGTGCACCCGTAGAGCTTGGTTCGAAGAAACAAACCCGGTGCTCATTGATACCAAGGAGTATCACAAAGTGTCCAGTTCCCGTCCAAGTCTTCATGGCCGGAAAGACGTGTGCGATGACTGGAAAGGTAATACCGTCGAGCTCTGACGGTGAGGCCATTACGACCTCAACGCGTAGACCCAAGACCTCACAGCCTCGCTTCATGTCAAGCATATTTGACCCATGATCCGTTATTGGGATCACGTGCGCACAATCGTCATATGTTACGGGACTGGCCAGGAGTCTTAATAGAACGTAACAGCTAGTAACCCCACAGCTAAGTGGATGTCGCCAATGTAAATGCGACTCCTGGGGAGCATCTGGGGGTCGTATTGGCAACCCGTCGCCGGACGCTGTTGGTATGATTGGGCCTATGTTAGTTGCAAACAGCGCCAGACAGGAGAAGAGAGAGAGCTTCTTTGCCAGAGAGCGGGTACTATTTGGCATATTTTCGACTCCCGACGATGCCGGGCAAGAAAACTGGGCGGTTTGCCGAGGGAATCCCGAGCTGTTGGCAGTCGCGCAAAGGGATGGAGAGCGACGTGACATTCGCGCGTACTAGTATCAGTGCCGTGTAGGGAAATGTGGATGCGTTTTTGATCAGTCGTTGCGAGGGAGACATTTAGCACCCGCATGGCCAATCTGAGGGGATTGCAAGCGTGGCAAGTCTAAAGTGTGCGGCTTGCGGAACTTCACAAAGCGATAGTTGAACGTCCAGTGTGGTCTTATAGGCGAAGGCGTCTTTCATGTGAAGAGCGCAGCAGCCAAACCTGGTTTGGCTGCTGCGCTCTTCACCGTCCTTGGCCGCGAAGGAAGAACACAGCTGTTCACGATGATCCACAGTTGTCAACAACATTTGGGTCAGGACCGCAGGTTACATTCACAGGGGTATCGCAGTAACAGCTGACAGCAGAATAGTCCCAATAGCAATTAACATACGTAGTTGCTGGGCTGCATGTGTCAGAGCTGGTGCCAACTACCTTAACGAACAGGGTCGAGCCATTGTTGACGTAGGTTGGTCTAGTTGAACAGAGAAATCCACAAGCATAAGAGCTGCATGATTGCGTAAGAGGATTAATCACAGTGGCGTCGCAATCATCAAATCTGGAACCTTGACAGGCGCCATTGGACTGATAGTCAACGCTGCATGCCAGACCCCCCCAGAGTGCGGCCGCTTCCTCAGCAGTCGCAATGCGACCTAGAGCGTTGCATGGAGTCAGTTCGCATACGGAGCACGTGAAACTCGCGGCGAGAATCGCAATGGCAAACCAAGCCCGGCATCCCGGTCGCATAATCCATCTCCCTTCAAAGCATGTGTGTGTTTGGAGCACCTCATTGCCTTCACTGCTCTGACGCGGATGCACTTGTCGTTGAAGCAGATCGTTCGTTGAGCCCGGTCTAGGAGCGTGGTTCCGAGTGCGAGTTGACGACCCAGATCTTACATTCTCCATATGCGGAGAAGTTTCTGGTTGGTAAGGCCATGGATAACCGGAATACTACGAAACCGACGCAGGCGATTCGATTCAGTTGGTTCTTGTGCCAACTCCTATTAGAACGTGCGGGATTCTAAAAGTCAAGAGTGGTTATGTTTTTTAATTTTTATTTTTGAGGCCAGAACGCACTTTGCACGGCCAGGAGGTCTGTGAGCGCCCGGCCAATCACGTGAGCCAGGGGTCGAGTGCAAACGCGATCAGCCCAGTGACCGGTGCCGATCAGCAGGCGGACCGTAAGCGCCTGGCGGATCACGTGCTTGACGTGATGAGTATACGCCCAACGGCGGTGGACGGAAAGCCTCTCTTTACAGTTCATTGCGGAACGCGTGCCACACGGCGGCTTCGTAGGCTATTGACAATACTGTTTTGCTTCAGTCGGAACTGGATTCTGCCTGCGAAGGTCAGGTCACGGTGGTTGTAGGCTCAGGGTTGCGCATTGGAAGGGCGGCTTGACGAACTGCTTGACGTCGGACTTTCCTCCTTTCCCCGGCTTCGGCCAACTTCTGATCCCGTTCGGCAAAGATCGCTTTTCCCGTCCTTCGAGTTTATCCTTAACTTGACTTTTGCAGCGATACGTAAACTCGCAATATCGTAAATAGCGTTCAGGCGGCAGGGGCGAGGGCGTAGAGTAGGAACTGCCGGAACGTCTCGGGTACTTTTGCAAAGGCCTCGGCATGACCCGCTTGTGGAAAAACCCAATTTGTCCACAGCCAACGCCTTACGGCGGTGATGGCATCCGAGAAGGTCACACTCCGCTTGCCTACCCACTCCACACACCCCTGTTGTTGATCCTCCGGCGACAACAGCCAGTACATCAGCGCCACTACGCTGTACAACCCCAACAGACACGGCTCGGCACGCAGGACGGTCCGCGCACACCGGCCACGAGTGCTCTCCAGACCAAGGTACGGACGAGCCTCTTCAAAGGTGGTCTCCAGACTCCACCGGCCGGTGTATTCCTCCATGATCGCCTGCGGCGTCATGGTCGCATCGGTGCTGTAGAAGTACTCCTCGCGGTGCGTGCCGGTCCGATCCTGCACGTACACCCAGCGGACCTCCACCAAACGCTGCCCCGCCTTATGCCAATGCCCCGTGCCGCTGACGATGTCCACGTAGCGCCGGCCCCCGCCGTACCAGCCCACGTTCCGCCGGGTTGGCTGCGCCTGGGCCACGACCTCTCGGGGACTGGGCAGTTTCTTGCCCTTGACCCGGGGTCGGCCATGGCCCGTGTAAGGTGGGGGCGGCTCATACAGGTTGGCGTTGGCAGGAAACTTGCTGATGACGTCCACCTTCCCCGTCTGGCTACGTGCCAACGAGGCCGTCTCGCGACTGCCATAACCCGCATCGCCCGCAAAGAGGAACTCTCGGTCCGGGAACCAGCGGCGCACGATCCGGACGAGCAATTGCAGCAGCTGGGCCGGGGTCTTGTGCGGCCGACCGCGTTGCTGGTTACCTGCGGGGAGCGATACAAAGCCACGAACACGGGCAGCGCCCAGGGTCGGGTCGCGAAAGGGAACTGGACCAGGATGGCCAGCACCACCCACTTATGCCCCCAACGCCAGGCCGTGTAGCTGTGGCTGGAGCGGACCGAGTCACGATGGCGTGCTTTGCCATTCACCTTGCGGCCGGGGTGCTCGGTGACCGTGTCATCGCCGACCAGGCGGATACGGCCTTGGGGCCAGAAGTGGCGGATCACGAAGCGGGTAAGGATGGCGGCCAACGTCAGGCCCGACCACTGGGCCAGGGAGAGGACGCGGCGATAACTGGAAGGGTCGCCCTCGGCCAGGCCTGCGACGGTGCGCAACAGGTTGGCGATGGTACGCCGGACGGTCGTGAGGATATTCCCGTTCACGCTGAACGATTACAACACCTCCCTGGCTCCCGGACCGCTGGCTCCTCGGCCAGGCCCGCGACTCACCGGCGCCTCTCCCGCAAGCCGGATACCTCCTTGCCATACAACCCGGTCAGCCCGTTAGCCTGCGGATCCACGGACGTCAGCGCGCTGACCGCGTTTACACTCGACCCCTGGCTCACGTGATTGGCCGGGTGCTTACGCTAAATCCCTATCGATTCCCTCAAGGCTCAGCCCACTCGATCCCTCGCGAGAAGGTGCACAAGGGGTACGCAGCCCGCATAGCAAGCAACGCCTACCCAGTAGGTTCCCGAGATTCCGTACTGCATCGAAAGCACCATGCCGCCCACCGACGCTAGTACCGACATGGCACCATTGATGCCCCAGAACCACGGAAGTAGGCCGGCGAAGCGCGATTTGCTGAGCGCTATCCCGAGCGGAAACATAATCCCCATCGCCATGCCGCTTGGTACGAGCAGAGCAACGGATATGGCAATTCGAAAAGCTGTGTCCTGATACTTGGCGTATTCCGTCACGATTCCGGTTGCTAAACCCATGGCTACTAGCAAGATACACAATGCTGCCGGCCTTATGAACGGCCGCTGCGGCGCTGGTGTCCCAGAGACTGTATAGCTACCGAGTCCGGCAGAAAGCAGCAGCGTAAAGAGCACGACGCTTAATCCGTAGACGGGATGGCCTAGAAAGATCATCAGACGCTGCATCTGCGATAGTTCGATCAACATGAAGCCGAGACCGATGCAACCGAAATACAGCAGGTTCGGCAGAGCAGCGCTCGCCGTCCCAAGAGGAACGTATTTCTGCAGCGGAAGGATTACCAAGAATACAGTGCACCCTAGCGTTCCCATTAGCAAGATGCCTAACACCAGGGAGGCGAAATCGTTCTTAGAGTTCATCGAGCGGCTCACGTTCCCATGCAGGAGGACCGCCGGGCCATCAAAAAGGCGAGCCATGTGGAAGAAAAACGGCCGATTATCGGTCGACGGCGTTACGTCCATCGGTAAGGAGCTAAAGAATTCGCTTGTCGCCCGGCCTGAGCTGATCTCCTCAGCGACCTCATCGTACACCTCGGTCGGGGAAAGCAGCACGGCATAGTGATGGATGCGCGCTGTCTCCTTGAAGCGAGCCACCTCTGCCTCATCGAACGGAGTTTTACTCACGGCCAGAGTCACGATCCCACCGACGTTCGCGGCCAGCATGTGGCGACGCAGCGCCTGAAACGACACTCTGTGGCGCTTCAACGCCTCCGCAGCTAGGGCGAGCAGGCGGTAGAATTCGCCCTCATGAGTGCCGGGCACGAACCAGCGCGAAACCGTAAGCATCCCTTGGTCGTTGAGCTTGGTGAGAAACTCCTGCCACGCTTCTACGGTGTACAGCCTATTCTCCGACAGTGCAAGTCCGCCCGCTGCGGTGGCAGCCCACGTGTCGGTGAGGGATATTTGAATCAGGTCGTAAGGATACGCGGACTGGTTGATGAAGGCCCTGGCTTCGGCAACTGCGAGATGCACCTGAGGCAGCTGATTGAGATAACCGGTGAACTCGGCGAATCGTGTCGTCAGTGCTTCGATAATTGCCGGATTCAGCTCAATCCCTTCAATGCGCTTGGCCTCAAAGGCAATCGCCGATAGAACGTCGCGTCCACCCCCAACTCCGATGATCGCGACATCGCTTGCGTGGCGAACGTGATACCCGAGATTCACGACATCATCCTTCAGATAGGAGAGTTCGGCTATGCTGCCGCGCCAGTGGGTCAGGACGGTCATCGCATCGGCGTCGATCGTCAATCGACGCTGTAGCACATTCACATCAGAATGGTCGCTTCCAAAGCCCCATCCGAAGGGAGGCCCTTGGTAAACGGAGGAAACCGCGACGCGCGAGAACGTATTCCAACGCTCAAAGTCCGGCGGCGCGCCAGAGGCGCCTTTCTTCACGTCGAACGTGAATATACTGCCATCGGATAGCCAGGACGACAACTGTATCCCAAGGGTTCCAGCAACCAAGATCCCGACCCCGGCTGAGATGATGTGCTGCTTGGTTGGGACACGTTCCGGCCTTATCTGCAATCCTGCGATCGCGACCAGCGTGCTGAGTAAGAGCACCATGCCCACAGGGTCAAGCGCATTCAGACCAGGGATAACAAAGACGGCACCAAGGGCTGCGCCGGCGAGGTCGCAGGCATAAAGGCGGCTCGTAGAGGCAGGAAAGTGCGTCAGCAGCAAAGTGATGCACACGCCGCTGCAGGTGAAAGCGAGGAGAGCAACAACGAGACTCAGGTAGAGCGAGAGGCTCCGCGTCCACGAATTCAAGGGATAACATAGATGGAGGGCAGTCGCCAGAGCCATCGCAAGCGCGCAGGATACCGCATGGCGAGCGATCTGTTGGTCGCCCTCTTTACCCGCCCAGGCATCGCCCTGCGTAAAGACACGAATGGCGCCGTAGGTCAATCCCAACATCGCGAGCGTAATGCCCACGAAGGCAAAATGGTAGTAGAAGGTGACACTCAGCAACCGGGTCAGCACAATCTGGTAGGCGATCGTGGACAGCGCCACCGTGAAGATCACGAAATAATGTCGGAAGGCTGCGTTGGAGAAATTAGCGACCATGCGGCAAGCCTCAGAAATCGTATTCGTAAATTTGGCCATCATTGCGGCTCAGCATCAGCTCCCATACAGCACTGGATACCGAGTCTCTGATAAAGCGAACGCTGCCATCGGCGAAGCAGGCATTGACGCCACCCAAATGGCGACTGCGTGCCTGGGCCTGGAAATTCTGCCAATTGTGCGGCGGATTCTCATTGGAGCAGCCCATGCCATCGCGGGGGCCGAGCTCGGGCGACCAGAAGAGCCCACAGTCTTCGATATCGTCGGAGAGCGGGTTGCGGTCGTTGGGAGCAGGGCAATCACCGATCGCGGCATTGGCCGCGGTTACGCTTGCACCGGCTGCACCCATCGCCCATGTTCCCCGTCGATCCCGCGCTTCAATTCCCACACGCACTTCATTGAGCATGATCGTGTTGGACGTGCCGTCTTCCTGATTGATCTCCGCGAGCGTTGTTCCCCAGTTGATGCCAAAGACGCCGCCGAGCAGTGCACGATCATTGAAGTAGGCGCGGCCGGAAGACATACCCCCTTGCGTGAAGTGAAACCAGCCTGGACCGGCATTCGCAGCGTAGTTCCCGCGGGCCCACTTTCCATTCGTATCCAGGTCCTGCTGGGACGTCACCTTGTCCGGAAGATCAAATGGGACATTATGCCCCGAATCTGCCGGACACACGAACACGGGAATTGTTACAGAGCGAATCCTTCGCCAACTCTGGTCGCCTGTCTGTATGTACTTGCCGACGTTGACGGAATGATAAAGGGACTCTTGCTCGACGTAGGGAAGGAGGAGAACTGCCCAGTTGGGGCCGATAATCGCATTGTTGCCGTCGCGGTAGACGCTGAGGCTATCCAACGTGCCATTCTTGGGCGGCTTATACAACTGGACCGCGGGAGGATACCGCTTGTTGGTATCGTGGTAGTTGTGGACGGCAGCACCTAGTTGCCTGAGGTTGCCGGCACAATGGATCCGGTTGGCTGCACTGCGCACTCTCATGACCGCCGGAATGAGCATCCCGATCAACACAGCGACAATGGCAATGACCACGAGCAGCTCGATCAGGGTGAACGCGGCACGGCGAGAATAAACAAGAGAAGCCATTGTGTGACTCCGCGCTGCGAGGGCAAATCATGGCCGACAAATGTGGTCTCCGCTGAGGCCGGTTCCGCAGATTCGTGTATGGACAATAGCGGCCGAGAAAAGCCAGGTCGCAACTCTCCACCTGCACAAATGTATCGATCGTGGCGCCAATGCCAGAGGGCAGCGACAGCTGCCAGATCGAACAAGAGAGTGTACCAGGGGCGGACCGGCAGACCGCCGAAGCAGCAACACGATGCTTTTCCCACAAGCGCTTGCTGGAGTGACACTGCAGCAAACGCCGTGTAGCACAGCAGTGCCGCCACCCGACTCTGCCGAGGATAAACTCCTACGAGCAACCACAGGCCTAAGCACAACTCCAGTTCGATGACAGCCAAAAGCGACCAACGCGACGTAAATGGACCGCTGTCAGCATCCATGCCAGTAGTGAGCTGATGTGTCTTCAGTCCAGCGGCGACCAGCAGTAGCAAAGCGAGTAGGGCCGGAACCGCCTTGCTGCTCACCCACGCTGGGACCGTAGCGGCGCGCAACCTGGCAGTAGGGCAAGACATGCCCGCTTTGAGTAAAGAACCTGAGGAAGAGCCGACCACCCATGATCGCGTCCTCACTTGCTGCTTATTTGCATGGGTGAGCAACAACACCGGCGGACAACTGAGAGAATAATCTTGTCACCGGTAATTTAAGATTACGCTGATGTTACCCAAGCCCATCATATCCCGTCAATACCGGAATCACCTACGATGGCTGCAGCGGCTGCAGCCGGGGAAGTATCCGGATTCGACGCACCGGACTTTCGAGCAGCCCGTATGGCAGTGGAAGACGCTGCACGGCACGCCCCAGGAGATGTTTTTTACGCAGGAGCACCCAGCGGGCCGGCTGGCGGCTTCGGATTTTACGTCAATGAACGACTTGCAGATCACGATCGCAGGCGGGCCCTTCGCCCAGGAGCTCTATCACTTGGTGTTGACGCATTCCAATTACTGATCGGCGCGCAAAGGACGTCAAGTTTTCCGAGGGCTAAAATACATGGATGGAGGCGTCGGAATTCGTTCCGCGTGATTGGCGAGAATGGCGGAGGATGCGGGCGTTGCACCTCAAACAGCAAGGCTGGTTGCAACGGGACATCGCCGAGGCTCTGGGTGCCTCCGAGGAGACGGTGAGCCGCTGGCTCGCTCGCGTCCGGGATGCGGGGCCGCAGGCCTTGCAGGCACGGCCGGCTCCGGGGCACCCGCCGAAGCTCTCGGACGCTCAGAAACGTCTGATTCCGGAATTCCTCTGGCACGGACCGGAGGCGTACGGCTTTCGTGGCGAGGTCTGGACGCGTGCGCGCATTGCCCAAGTGATCGAGGAAGAATTCGGCGTTCACTACCACAAGGGGCACGTGGGCCGCTTGCTCCAGGAGTTGTGCTGGACTCCCCAAGTGCCGATTCGACGGGCCATCCAGCGGGACGAGGAGGCCATCGAGCGCTGGCGTGATGAGGTTTGGCCGGATTTGCAGCGGTGTGCACGCCGCGAGCACCGGGTGCTGATTTTTGAGGACGAATCGGGGTTTTACCTCCTGCCGGGGGTGGTGAAAACCTACTCCCCGAGAGGGCTGACGCCGGTCCTTTGGGAGAAGCAGACCCGCGACCATTTGTCGGTCATGGGTGGCATGACACCGCAGGGCAAAATCTACACGCTGGCTCGGCAAGAGTCCCTGAATGGCCTGCACAGTGTCGAGTTCCTTACGCACTTGCTGCGCGTGGCGGGGGAGCGGCTCTTGGTGATTTGGGATGGCTCGCCCATCCACCGTCGAGAGGCGGTCAAGGATTTTGTCTCCGGCACGCGCGGCAAGATTCGGCTGGAGGCGCTGCCAGGATACGCCCCGGACTTGAATCCTTGGGACGAGGGAGGGTGGCAACACCTCAAACACGTGGAGATGCGTAACCTCGTGTGCCTGGACGTAGAACAATTGCACCAGGAATTCCACCTGGCCATCGGCCGCCTGCGCCAAAAGCCTCACTTGGTCCAATCCTTCTTTGCCCAGGCCGGATTACAGCTTGAGAAAACTTGACGTCCTTTGCGCGCCGGTCAGTAGGAGCATGTCACGCTCTGTTTCAGCGAGAGCTTCGCCAGCCTGAGCGCGGGCCTGCAGAATGCATGGTGGGCGTTGGGGGCGGTGCCCGAGCGTCACCGCACGGACCGGATGAGTTTGGCGGTCCATCACAAAGGGCAGCCGGAGCGATTCACGGCCAAGTACCGGGCGCTGCTGGCTCATTATGGCATGCAGGCCGAGGCAACCAATCCGGCAAGTGGCCATGAGAATGGTGACGTCGAAGCGGCGCATGGGGATTTCAAGCAGGCGGTGGAGCAAGCGTTGCTATTGCGTGCAGCCGCGCTTTTGCCGATCGCGCAGCGTACGAGCTATTCCTCCAAGGGGTGGTAGGGCAACGGAATGCGGGCCGAACGACGAAAGTCGCAGCGGAGCTGGGGTGCATGCGGCCGTTGCCGGAGCGGCGTCTGGAGACGCCGGAACGGAAGCGCGTGCGTCGGGGCACTACCACCCACGTCAAGAACAACACGTACTCGCCGCCGGCACGGCTGATCGACATGGAAGTCGAGGCGCGGATCGGGGTGGAGGAGATCGAGGTCTGGTATGCCGAGACGTTGGTACAGCGCTTGCCGCGTTTGCGGGGTCAAGACAAGCATTGGATCGACTACCGGCACATTATTGGCTGGCTGGTACGCAAGCCCGGGGCGTTTGCCCACTATGTGTATCGGGCAGACGTCTATCCGACCCTGACGTATCGGCGTGCTTATGATGCCCTTCTAATGCAGCAGCTGGGACCAGCTGACAGGGAGTATGTGCATCTGCTATGCCTACCCACCCCCTTCCGCCGCGCCCCCGCCGTTCAGCCGCCGCACGTGGTTGAAATATGTCGCCCGGCAGCCGCCGCCCCGCTGCACGAACGCCCGCACCTTGTCCATCGTCGTCTGATAGGCGTCACTGGCCAGGATCTCCGCGGCCAGCCGCGCGCTGCCGCCGTCCTCTTCCAACTCCAGCACCTCGGTCCAGACCATGCCGGCGGCCTTCAGCTCGCCGGCGCGCACGTAATGGCGGAAGGACGGCTCGCGCATGCGGTGCAGATTGTTGCCGAACCACTCGTAGATTTCCGGCTCCCTGTCCATGAACCATTCGCCGGCCTTGCGGTGGACCTCGGCGGCGCTGGGCTGGAAGACCAAGACGGGGTAGCGGCAGCATCCGTGCGAAAACCTACGGTTGCGCCGTGTACTGCCGTTCACGACTGCGCCACCTGCCGGAAGTGGTAAGTCCCATTCGGGATGACGTGGCTATACGCCAAAGGAGAAATACGGGCTAAGTCCTCGTCCAAGACCGTTTCACCCGCGGCACGCAACTGGCCCACAATCTTGGCCATGTACACAGTATTCCAGACCAGGACCGCGTTGGACAGCAGACTCAAGCAGGTGGCCTTGTTCATGATCTCCTCGTAGTCCCCCGTGCGGAATTCATCCTGGTTGGCGAAGAACAGCCACCGCGCCAGTGCATGGCGGGATTCGCCACGGTTCAGTTGCAGTTGCACCCGCCGCCGCACCTCTTCTTAGTGCAGGTAACGCAGAATGTAGATCGTCTTCACCACCCGGCCGAGCGCCGTCAGGGCCGTCGCTAAGCGGTCGGCGGGCGAGCCCCCGGCCAGGCGCTGGACCACCACGTGTGCGGGGGCGGTCCGGTTGCGCAACGAAGCAGCCACCCGCACCAACGCATCCCACTGCGTCTGAATCAACGCGCTATCGATGCCGCCACGGAACAACGGATCCAGACAGCCATAGCTCCTCCCCCGCTCGATCTTATACAGTTGCTGGTCCTTCAGATCGCGGATGCGGGGCATGAAGGCATAGCCCAGCAGATAACACAGCCCGAAGATGTGCTCGGTATAGCCGTGCGTGTCCGTGTAGTGCTCGCGTAAGGGGGTTGTGCAGTGCGCGATCCGAGACATACGTCTCTTGCAACGGGCATCACCCATGACAACAGGGCTGGAAGAGGTGGTTGCCTTCTTAGGCGCTGCGCGGAAATAAACGCTCGATGTGGGGTTGACCTCAACTGAGGGATTCGCGCATTAATCTCTCCATGATGGATCAGCGTATTGTTCTATGGATTGAGAGCAAGTTCCAAGGACTTGCGGATGAACTCTCGGAGCGTGCGCGGCGACGGTGGGCCGCTGTGGAAGCAGTGGCTTTGGGTCGAGGCGGCGTTTCCGTGGTGAGTGCGGCAACCGGTCTGGCGCATACGACAATCCGACGCGGCATGCGAGAGCTGAGCAGCGGAAACACGCCGCCCAACGGACGGCAGCGGCGGGCGGGCGCGGGGCGCAAGCAGGCCGAGGTGGTATGTCCCGGACTCAAAGCGGCACTGGAGCGCTTGGTCGAACCTGACAGTCGAGGCGATCCGATGTCGCCGCTGCGCTGGACCTGCAAGAGCACGCGACGGTTGGCAGAGGAACTGAGCGCTCAAGGCTATGCCGTTGGAGCGACGACGGTACGGCATTTGTTGAAGGAGGCCGGCTACAGTTTGCAAGCCAACCGCAAGACGCGCGAAGGCAAGGCGCATCCGGATCGGGATGCGCAGTTTCGCTACATCAACGGCCGCGTGAAAGCGCAGCAGCGGCGCGGCCAACCCGCCGTTTCGGTGGACACCAAGAAGAAGGAAACCCTGGGAAATCTCAAGAATCCGGGGCAGACCTGGCGTCGCAAGGGCAAGCCGCGCGAAGTCGATACGCACGACTTTCCCGATCCGCGCAAGGGCAAGGCCGTTCCGTATGGCGTCTATGACTTGGGGCACAACGAGGCCTGGGTCAGCGTCGGCGTCAGCAGCGACACGGCCGAGTTTGCTGTCGCCGCGATTCGACGCTGGTGGAAACGTTTGGGCCGGCATCGTCATCGCCAAGCAAGGCGCTTGTTGATCACCGCTGACAGCGGTGGCAGCAACAGCAGCCGCAGTCGCCTGTGGAAGGTCGAACTGCAAAAGCTGAGTGACGAAACCGGGCTCGAGATCGAGGTCTGCCATCTTCCGCCTGGCACCAGCAAATGGAATAAGATCGAACACCGCTTGTTCTGTCACATCACCCGCAACTGGCAGGGCCAATCTTTGGAGACGTATGAAATCGTGGTCAACCTCATTGGTTCCACAACCACCACCACGGGCCTCAAAGTTCATGCCGACTTAGACCCAGGCAAGTATGGAAAAGGACAAGAAGTAACCGACGAGGAACTCGCTGCAGTAAACATCAAACCTTCTCGGTTTCATGGTGAATGGAACTATGTAATTCGCCCCAAGCCATAGGGGCCATTTCGAGCGTTAATTTACGCGCAGCGCCTTAGCTCGACTTCTGCCCATTTGGAAGCTCACATCGCAGGGGCAAGGCCGTAGAGCAGGACTGCCCGGAAGCGGCGTGAGAGTTTGGCAAAGGCTTCGCGATGCCCAGGGATTGCAAAAACCCATTGCTGCCACAGCCAGCGC
>DATGIQ010000419.1:0-14085 GCA_035295665.1 Gemmataceae bacterium
CCTCGCCGACAACCGCACCACCACTCGAAACCCGCGGTGGGGCTGGCGAGACTCGGGCTCGTTGGGGTTGCGGCTGGCTGCCCGGCAGAGGCCGGCCGCGGCGTACCAGGGCCCGCCGCGCATGACGCGGCTTCGGCCATCTTTAGGACCTACAGGGTCGTGTTTCTCGCTATTCTGGTAATAATCCTTGTCGTACCAATCCTTGCACCACTGATTCACGTTGCCGTGCATGTCAAATAATCCCCAGGCATTCGCTGCATAACTGCCAACTTTCGTCGATCGTCCGAGGAACGGCCCTTTGGCCGCCCCGCCGTAGGGAGACTTGCCGTTGAAATTTGCTTGTATCGACGACAATGAGTTCCCGTAATAGAATTCCGTGTTCGTTCCGGCACGGCAGGCAAATTCCCATTCCGCCTCCGTGGGGAGGTCTATCACCCAGCCCTTCTCCTTCACAGCCGGCAGCAAAGAAACCATTCGGCAAAAATCCATCGCATCGTCCCAGCTTACGCTCTCTACAGGGAAATCGTCAGTGGCATGTCCGGCAACTTTGTCTTTAAGTCTTCCTCTCGGCGAAAACATGCTGGGATTCGTGCCCATCACTTGCCGGTACTGGGCCTGCGTCACCAGGTACACTCCCATGCAATACGCTTTCGTGATCGACACTTCGTGCTGCAATTCATCGTCGCGTCGTTCCAACTCATTGGGCGACGATCCCATCAAGAACTTGCCTGGCTCGATGCGCGCCAACTTCATCTTGATCCCGTCGCCCAGGTCCAATTCCAGCGTCTTGGGCAAGGGTGCGATCTCGCGGGCTGCAACGCCTTCTTGAATAGGGTTTCTTAGAAAGAACGCAATACTTTGCTTCGTGGCCGGAAGCACCATCGTCGTGTGATTGCCCTCGATTTGCAGTGCTTCGACATCCAATCCTTGCCCTTTCGCCAACGCGGCAGTACGCATGCTCATCAAGTGAAAAGTGATCTCTTTCGTTCCAGAATAGATGCGCAGCGGGCACTTGAAACTGGTGGCGTAGGCCATGGGAGATCGGAGTTGCAACTCCCGAGGATCACCCTTATCGAAGGGTAATCCCGTTGTTTCCCTGAAGCCGCCTATCTGGTCCGGACAGGCCGAAAAAGCGGCCGCGGCACGGAAGCGCTTGGAAGCCATGACGGCCAGAAGTGTCATGGTTCCGCCCACGCTATGGCCCGCGACGTACATACGGTCGGGGTCGACAAAGGGCTGCTTGCCCAGATACTCGGCCGCGGCCAGCACGTCGTCCACTTCATCGTAGAAATACGTGAAAGACCCGGGCTGCCCGTTCTCTCCGCGCAGGGTCGGAGCCAGCACGACGAAACCGGCATCGCGGTAGGGTTTGGTTACGTCCCAGTCGTCGGGGAAGTCGAACGCGAATCCGCCATGCAACCAGAGGACGGCCGGGTGCTTGCGGGTCTGGTCCGCCGGACGATGCAGCCAGGCTTTGAGGCGCAAATCACCTGAAGGGTACTCGACCTCGGTCGCTCCCGCTGAAGGCTTGGTTGGCGACCATTCTTGAGGGGACGGGCCTTTGCGCACGAGTTTGGTCCGAAACTGGCTCCGCGCCTGGGCATAATCCTGATGAACCCCCACTTCCGGAGCGAAGGTCAAGTGACTCAGGATCGCATTAATCTGACGCCGCTGCTCGATCAGCTCAACGTTCTGCCTTTCCAAGAGTTGCTGGATCGCCTCTAGCTTTGTGGTGATCTCTTTGGATCGATCGTCTTGTCCGGCCTGGGCAGTGTTCCCGTGCTTTGCCCCGGCAGAGGGGATGGGGGTCTCCCCCGCCGAACTCGTCAGCAGCGGCAAGAGCAGGATCGCGAGACCCAGGACAGTCAGGAACCCTGCGATAACTACGTTTCGGGATGTCATTCCGCGCTTTGTCATGTTCAACCTCCGTCGCAACAGGTCGAGTGATGGGAGCCCGCTGGCAATAAACCAACCAAAGGAGTGTACAAGCCGGTGGGAATTGTCTCTTGTAGACAATGAACGTGCCTGGTACGCCATTAGCGCGAGCGGACCTGTAGCCGGAATGCGCCGGGTGTCATGCCTGTGCAACGCTTGAAGGCCTTCGTGAAGTGACTCTGATCCACAAAGCCGGCTGCGAGAGCGATTCCGACAAGCGACTGTTGGGAGGTCAACAGTTGGCGCGCCGCAAAGTCCACTCGCAAGCTGCGGACATAGTCGCCTGGTGTACAGCCGAAATAGCGTCGGAATGCCCGGCAGAGATGGACGGGATGAATATCGACTGCGCCCGCGATCTCGTCGAGAATCAGCTTCCCTGTGAAGCGATCGTGGACCAGCTCGCGGGCCTTGATCAGCCAGTGCGGCGGTTTACGCTCCAGGCGGTCATCCCGGCTGCGTGAGACTGCAGCCAAGATCTCCAGCGTTAGTCCCTCCATCGCCAACGGAGACGCCTCGTCCATGCCCTGGAATTCCCGGTACAGGCGGGTAGCAAGCCAGATGGGGTCGGCAGATCGGAAGTCAGTTGGATGATCGGGGAGTCGTATCTGCTGACGAGCACGCTCCAATCTGGGGTGACCAATCTCGATACTGAAGCAGCGTCCACCCTTACGCTGCCAGTAATCCTCGTGAGTACCTTCCACGGGATGGAAAACCAGAGTCAACGTGTCGACGGCCCGAACCCTCTGCTCATAGACTTCGGTACAAGCGCCTTCCAAGACGAGATAGAAATAGGGCCGAACGTGCCTATGCGGGGGAATTCGTAATCCAGGCGAGTAGGTGGACTCGACGAAGGTCAGTTCGCCGAGGTCGCAGCGTCGATGGATCTGCCCATAAAACGATCCAGGGGGGAGCACTGCGACCATGATTGCCGTCCAACCAGCAGGACTTATCAAAGGCCATGCTTTTCCACCTCGCGGCATGATGGCGCCGGCCTGCACATCCGATATCCAGCCTTACCGGCATTCTCTTCCCCAAGGCAACGCCCGTCAAGTAAAGAGACAGCTCCTGGCTACTTTCCGTGGCAGTGGATGGCTGAGCTGCTTGCTGGAGCGCGGTGTCGGTCGAAGTGCACAGATACGGCTCCAGCATGCTTCAGCCCGCCGCAGACGGTGCCCGTGCTTTCAGCTGCCACGGTCCTTTGTCCGCGCCACGCGGATCTGGATCCGCCGCGCTGCTACTTCGCCGTCTTCCTCTTTCCGGACGAAATACAGCTCGGTCGTGCGGATGTCGCTGTGCCCGGCAAATTCCCGCACCTCGTGCATCTGGGCCCCGTTGCGGATGGCATCGTTGATGGCGGTCTTGCGGAGCGAGTGGATGCCGATGCCGCGCTGGCCGAGCCGGTGGGGATCGATGCCCGCCGCCTGGCAGTATTTCTTCACCAGCCGCCACGGCGTCTTGCGGTCCAGGTGCCACGGTGAAGGGCATCGACTTCGAAGCCTAGACTCGGTACGCTGGACGGAACGAGGAAACAGCCATGCCAGCAAATTCTGCCGAGCGAAGCGCTTCATCACTCAAAGGGGATCTTGCCTCGCGTCCCCAGGACCTGCCTCACGGACTCATCTTGCCGCCCGAGGCAGTGCGAGAGATGGTCGAGCAGGAGCAAGTCAAGCATTCACCCGACGTTTTCGCCGCTGCCCAGGAGCGGCTGATGAACGAGTGGACCATCGGTCATTATTTCGACGGACTCTGCTTGGAGGTGATTTACCGCCCCACCTCTCAAGGCCCCGAAGCGCTGGCCGTGGGGTCCGACGAGGTGTTCGCCTTCAAGGAAAAGACGCCGCTGGACGAGCTCCGCAAGCTGGAGACGTTTCTCGGGTATTGATGTGCCAGTCCGACTCGAGATTCCGATCAGCTATCAGCTTCTTTACGCCACAGGCGACGCCAAACTCTGGGCGGATCTTAGTCTGCTGCTCGAGGACGGGCTGGGTAACTGGCACGTGGAGACATTCCGTGTCGACACGGCCACCGAGATTACGACCTTCCCTGCCCCCGGGGTTGAAAGAACTGCCGCGGGTTCCCGCGGCCGAACTCGGGTTGGTTACTGCTGCCGCGGGTTCCCGCCCTGATTCTTCCACCACTCCTTCCATTTCATCACGGCTTCAGTCCGGTCGGTTGCGCTGGCATTGACCGCCGGTCCGAAATCTTTGCCGGCAAGTTCTTTCAGCGCTGCGTGAGCCGCATAGGACACGGAGCGCTGCGGATCCTCCAGTCGAGCAATCAAGTCGGGGATAAAAGATTTATCCTCTTTCATCGCGCAGGCCAGCGCCGCAGCCCGGCGAATTTCCGGACTTTCCTCCTGGAGCTTTTCACGCAAGGTCGAAGCGGTCATCCGGCTCAGTCGCTCGGCCAAGGCATCACGAGCCTTGAGCATATTCGGCCCTTTGAGATGCGTGATGGCCTGGGCCAAGGCATCGCTGTACGCAACCCCTTTTCGCTCCTTCAGGATCTCCAGGATCGCCTCCTGCTTATCGGGGGGTGCTTGAATCAAGCGCTTGGCCAGCTCGGCAGCTTCTTTTTCTTCGCTGCTTGGCGGCGTCGCCGGCACGGGTTTGACTTCCGCTGTGGCCGCCTTCCGCAGCGGTTGCCCGCGTTCCACCGTCTTCGTCTCCCCCTCTCCCCCTCTTCTCTTCTCCTTATCTGCTGGCTTGGCGTGACCCAGCGTTTCCTCGGCCGGCTTCGGCCCATTGGACAGCAACGCCTCGCCACCGATCCCGCCCGCCCTCAGCTTGACGTCACCGGGATCTTGTACCTTGCCGGCCAGCGTGGCGGTCAGGTCACGGGCCACGTTGGCGCGCCGCAGGAACAGCAATGCGAAACAGGTGTCAATCCCGTCGGCGTACTTTCCATGCCAGCTGCCGTCCTCGTTTTGGTGATCGAGCAAAATCTGGGAGCCCCAGGCATACCAGTCTTTCTTGCCGATCGTCTTCAGACCATAAATCATGCCCACCCGCTCCAGCGACCAAAAGAAGTAGTAGTCGGGCGGGGCTCCCGCGGCTGCCTTTCCTCGCTTCCGGGCCGTGGGAAACCGGGCATGGCCAATTTGATTCCCCAAATACAAGAGACCCGAACGCACGGCGAATTCCTTCCCGAAATTACTGTTCGAGTGCGGCTGATTGGCGAACGGGTCGTTGAAGCCACCGCGGCGATCGGTTCGCATCACGGATTGGCTGGCGGTGCCATGAGCCACGGCCAACGCCAACAGACCGGCGCAGGTCATTGCCGGCGTGCCAGAGCCGGCACGGCCCGGCGAGGTCGCCGACATATAATGCCAGCTACCATCCGGAGCCTGGCTCAAGCGAAACCGGCCGGCCAGCCGGATCATCGCGCGTTCCACAGGAATACCATGCCGGCGCGCCACCCACAGCCCGAGGGCAGCAAACTGGGTGTTCGAGTTATCAGCCGGGTGGCGATCGCCCCCGAGGGCCATGCTATTGTTTAGCCGTGCAATTTGATCCTTGATTTCCTTGGGCAGCTCGGCATTCGGCCGGATCTCGGTCTTAGGGGCAGTGGGACGGTTACGTCGCCCGACGAGCTCATTCCGCTGCGGCTTGAGATTCGACAGGCGGCGTTGCTCATTCTCGTCCAGCGACGGACAGTGATATGTCCAGCCGCCCTGATCGTTCTGCCCTCCCAGGAGGCGAACTCCCATTGATTGGATCAGTTGTTCGTCCCCCGTATCTCCCAGGCGATCCAGAAACATGATCATGAGGGAGAGAGAATAGGTGTGCGTGCACGAGATGCTGGCATTGCGGACGAGATTAGCGGTCCGTTCCACGGCCGGATCGTCCGCAGCCACGCCGCATTCGAGCAGGGTCAATCCGGCGAGCGCGGTGGCACCGATCTCCTCCTCGGCTTTGCCCTGATAGGGCCAGCCTCCATCGGCGCGCTGGATCGCCTTGAGAAAGGCGACACCTCGGTCCACTGCTTCCTGGACATCATCCGCGGGTCCGGCAGCGGCCACGGCCAAGAGGGCAGCAAGGCAAACGGTCAGTCCACCGGCTCTGGTTGCGTAACTCATCCGTTGATTCCCCCAAACAGGCGGCTGATAGGATGGGCGGTGCCTTTTTTGAGAATAGCCGCGGGCCGGGGGAATCGCAAGCAGTCTTCCAAACGGCTGAGCCTGCGTTCCGCTCAAACATTTCCGACGGCCCCGTCTGAGCTGACCGGCGTCTGCCGATCGACGAGCCACTGGATGACGTAGAAGAACACCGGCGTCAAGAAGATGCCGAAAATCGTCACACCCAGCATGCCGCTGAAGACCGCGGTGCCGAGCGTGCGCCGCATTTCCGCGCCCGCTCCCACCGACAACATCAACGGCACGACGCCAAGAATGAAGGCAAACGATGTCATGATGATCGGTCGCAGCCGGAGCCGGCAAGCCGCCAGCGTGGCCTCGAAGCGTGCCACCCCCGACTCGCGCTGGGCTTTGGCGAATTCGACGATGAGGATCGCGTTCTTGCACGCCAGCCCGACGAGCACCAAGAAGCCAACCTGCGTGAAAATGTTCACGTCCATTTTCCCGAGGACGACGCCGGTGATCGAACAGAGCAGGCACATGGGCACCACCAGAATGACGGCCAAGGGAAGGGCCCAGCTCTCGTACTGGGCGGCCAACACCAGAAAGACGAGCACCACGGCCAGCAGGAACACCCACATGGCGGTGTTCCCCGTCTGGAGCTGCAAGAAGGCCAACTCGGTCCACTCCGTCCGCATCGTCGTCGGCAGCTCCGCATCGGCCGCTTGTTCCAGCTCCTCGATGGCCTGGCCCGAGCTGGTGTCGGGGCCGGCGTCCGCATGAATGGCCGCGGATGCGTACATGTTGTAGCGCATCAGGAGCACGGGCCCACTCACATAACGCACCGTGGCGAAAGCCGCCAGGGGAACCATTTCGTTCTGGTTGTTGCGCACCTTGAGCTGTTTGAAGTCCTCGGCCGTGCCACGGAATTTGTCCAGGGCCTGCACGTTGACTTGCCAGGTGCGGCCGAACCGGTTGAAGTCGTTGATGTAATACGGCCCCAGGGTCGATTCCAGCGTGGTGCGGACATCGTCGATGGACACCCCCCGGTCCTTCGCCTGAGCACGGTCGATCAACAACTCCAGCCAAGGGGTGTCGGCGCGGAAGCTGGTGAACAAGCCTTGGAGGTGCGGGTTGGCCTGGCCGGACCCAATGACCTTTTCGGCACTTTGCTGCAAGATCGGCAGGCCATTGTCTCCGGTGTCCTGCACGACGATCTTGAACCCGCCTGCCGTACCCAACCCCTCCACGGGTGGCGCTCCGAAGATATTCACGATCGCTTGGGGTACCTCGTTCTGGAAGCGGTCCTGTAGCTGGGCGGCGATGGCATCGGCCGACAAGCCCGCCGCGGTACGATGCTCGAAGTCGTCCAACATCAGGTACAAGGCCCCGAAATTCGAGGCATTGGCGTTGAGCAAGATCGATTGACCCGAAATGGCGACGGTGTGTTTCACCCCGGGCATCTGGAGCGCGATCGTCTCGGCTTGCTGGACTACATCCTTGGTGCGCACCACCGACGCGGCGTCGGGAAGCTGCACGTTGACCAGGAGGTAACCCTTGTCCTGCTGGGGAATGAAGCCCGTCGGCGTGCGGGTAAATCCCCACCAAGTCAAAGCCAGCAGGCCGCCATAGACCAGCAGCACCGCGGCGCTGACACGCAGCAGCCCGGCCACGGCCCGCGTGTAGGCGCCGGTGGAGAGAGTGAAACTGTGGTCGAACAGACGGAAAAATCCACCAAGCAAGAAATTGAGCGGCCGGCCGAGGATCAAGGCAACGAGTGCAGCCGCCATCCCCCCCGCCACGATCGGCCCCCAGAGGCGCAGTGCATCGCCCAACTCCGGCACGCTGCTGATCCCGACGGCTGCCAAGGCCGGAGCGATTCCATGGCCGCCAAACTTGTGGCCGAGCCAGGCCCCCAGCGGCAGAAAGACAAACCAGGGGAGGGGCTCGATCTTTCCCTTGACCCGCGGCCGGAGCAGCAGAGCCGACAGGGCAGGGCTGAGCGTGAGGGAATTGAACGCCGAGATCAATGTCGATACCGCAATGGTCAGGGCGAACTGGCGAAAGAACTGGCCGGTGATCCCGCTGATGAACGCGGCCGGGACGAACACCGCCGCCAGCACCAGTCCAATCGCGACCACCGGGCCGGAAACCTGTTCCATCGCCCGCAAGGTCGCTTCACGCGGCACCAGCCCATGCTCAATATGGTGTTCGACCGCTTCCACCACGACAATGGCATCGTCCACGACAATGCCGATGGCCAGGACGAGCCCGAACAGGGTCAAGTTATTCAGGCTAAACCCCATCGCCGCCATCACCGCAAAAGTGCCGATTACAGCCACCGGCACGGCAATGAGTGGGATGAGCGCCGACCGCCAATTCTGGAGGAAGACGAGGACGACCACCGCCACCAGGACGATGGCGTCAAAGAGCGTTTCAAAAACTTCGCGGATCGACTCGGTGATGAACGGGGTCGTATCGTAGATGATGGCGTAGTCGATGCCGGGCGGGAAATGGGTGCGTAGCTGACGCATCCGCTGCTTGACCCGCTGGGCCACCTCCAGGGCATTCGATCCAGGCAATTGATAGACGGACAGGGCGACCGATGGCTTGCCGTCCAACGTGCAGGTCTGATCGTAGGATTGCGCCCCCAGCTCGATGTTGGCCACATCCTTCAGGTAGACCAAGGAGCCGTTGTTGCTTTTCAGGATGATATTGGCGAATTGATCCGTGTTTTGCAGCCGGCCCAGCGTGGTGATGATGTACTGCGACACCTGGCCATGCGGCGTGGGCGGCTGCCCAATCTGGCCGGCCGCCACCTGGATATTTTGCGCCTGGACGGCCTGGATCACGTCTTGGGGATTGAGGCTGTAGGCGGCCAGCTTCTGCGGATCGAGCCACAGCCGCATGCTGTAGTCGCGTTGGCCCATGTAGCTAATATCCCCAACGCCCGGCAAACGCGATAATTCGTCGCGGATTTGGATTGTGGCGTAGTTGCTCAGCTCCAGGTTGGTGCGGCTCTCATCGGGGGAAAAGAGATTGACGATCATGAGGACGTTGGACGACTTTTTCTTGACCGAAATCCCGCGGCGTTTGACCAGGTCGGGCAAGATCGGTTCGGCGAGCGATTCGCGGTTTTGCACGAGCACCTGGGCAATATTGAGGTCGGAGCCGGGCTTGAACGTGATGGTGAGCGTGTAGTTGCCATCGTTGGTGCACTGCGAGGACATGTACATCATGCCCTCAACACCATTCACCTGCTGCTCGATCGGCGCGGCCACAGTATCCGCCACTACCTGGGCATTGGCACCGGGGTACGATGCCGACACCTCAACGGTCGGGGGTGCGATCTCCGGATACTGAGCAACCGGCAAGGTGAACAAGGCGATGCTGCCGGCCAGCACAATCACAATGGACAGCACCGACGCAAAGATCGGCCGGTAGATGAAAAAGCGAGAAAACACAGTGGATGCCTCACGTTCCTACGCCGACAGGACATCGAGACGAGCAAACCCACTCCATCGATTCATCCTTTCAAAATCTCGAAGTCTTCTCTCTCCTTGTCTCCTTGTCTCCTTGTCTCCGTGTCTGTTTGTTTGCTCACCGCATGCGGTCCTGCGAGTCGGGCGCCGTTGGTCTGGCCATTCGCCACGGAACCGGGAAGCTTCTTCTCGGGCTGTCCGGGTCGATCCGCGCGTTGCCGCAGCCGGAGTCGCATCAGCGCCGGCAGCCAGGCCAGACCCAGGGTGGTGATCGCCAACATATACTGCAGCACCCGGCCGACCAGGTGCGCGCCCCGGGAGGCGAACAGCGGCGTATCCACGAACCACTCGATGACGTTGAAGAACACCGGCGTCAGGAAAATCCCAAAAAGGGTTACGCCGAGCATACCGCTGAACACCGCCGTGCCAAGCGTCCGCCGCATTTCGTAACCGGCGCCCATGCCGACCAGCAACGGCACGACGCCGAGGATGAAGGCGAAGGAGGTCATCAGGATCGGCCGCAACCGCAGCCGGCACGCTTGCAGGGTTGCTTCCGAGCGCGACAGGCCAGAGCCACGCTTGCGCTTGGCGAACTCCACGATGAGGATGGCGTTCTTGCTGGCCAAGCCGACCAATACCACGAAGGCGATCTGCGTGAAAATATTGATGTCGCCATGCGTCAGATACACGCCGGTGAGCGAGCTGAGGATGCACATCGGCACGACCAGGATGACAGCCAAGGGAAGCGCCCAGCTCTCGTACTGCGCAGCCAGCACCAGGAACACAAACACCACGGCCAGGGGAAAGATCAGCTTGTTCCAGATGTTCTTGGCGGCATCGACCTGCATGTAATTGATTTCGGTCCACTCGAACGCCATTCCCGGCGGCAACACTTCGGCGCAGAGCCGTTCCATCTCCTCGATCCCCTCTCCGGAAGAGACACCCGGCTTGGTGGCGCCGAGGATGGCACAGGCCGTGTACATGTTGTAACGGCCAATGTTGATCGGCCCGCCGATTTCGCGGATATTCAAGACCGCGCCCAACGGCACCATCTGGCCTTGCGCATTGCGCACCTTGAGGAGCTTGATTCGGTTCGGATCGGCGCGGAATTCCCCCTGGGCCTGAATGATGACTTGCCAGGTTCGGCCGAACTGGTTGTAGTCGTTGACATAGAGCGAACCGAGATAGATCTGGAGGGTATCGAAGACGTCCTTGGGGTTGACGCCCATGCTCTGGCACTGGTCGCGGTTAAGGTCGATGTACAGCTGGGGCACGTTGGCCCGGAAGATGGAGAACAGGTTTTCGACCTTGTCGCTCTTCTTGGAGCGCTCGATGACGCGCTCGATCTGCTTCTGGATCTCCCGGATGCCGAGGTCGCCGCGGTCCTCGATGATGATCTTGAAGCCGCTGGCCGAGCCGAGACCGGACACGGGCGGCGGCGTGTACAGCGAGACCTTGGCTTCGGGAATTTCCTGATCGAGCAATGTCTGCACGCGCCGGGTGATCCCTGTGCTGGACATGTCGAGCCCCAGTTCCTTGGCAAGCTTGCGGCGCTTGTCGAAATCGTCGAAGCTCACGAAAAATTGGCCGAAGTTGGAACCGTTGGCGTTGAGCGTGAACGATTGGCCGGCGACCTCCGTGGTATGGGCCACGCCCTCAATCGGCTGCACCAGCTCGCGGATGTGGTCCACAACTTCTTGCGTTCGCTGCATCGACGCGGCATCGGGGAGCTGGACAGCGATATAAAAGCGGCCTTGATCCTGGTTGGGGATGTAACCACTGGGCAAATGAGCCGCGGTCCACCACGTGAGCGCCAGCAGACCGCCGTACAGCAGCAGGACGATGACACTGCCACGCAAGGCCAGGCTGACCACGCGGATGTACAGGCCCGTGCCGCGCAGGAACGCCCAGTTAAACAGACGGAAAAACCAGCCCAGCATCAGATGGAGCAGCCGGCCGGGGAGATCTTTCCGGGCCCCCCGCGGCGGCAACAGAATGGCCGCCAGGGCTGGGCTAAGCGTTAGCGAGTTGAGCGCTGAAATCACGGTGGAAACCGCGATGGTGAGAGCGAACTGACGAAAGAATTGGCCGGTGATGCCACTGATAAAGGCACACGGCACGAAGACCGCACTCAATACCAGGCCCACGGCCACTACCGGGCCGGACACCTCTTCCATCGCCTTATGAGCCGCCCGCCGCGGCGTCATCCCTTCTTCGATATGGTGCTCGACCGCTTCAACGACCACGATGGCATCATCGACGACAATCCCAATGGCCAACACCAACCCGAACAAGGTCAGATTGTTCAAGCTGAAGCCGATGGCCGCCATGACGGCAAACGTGCCGACGATGGCCACCGGCACGGCCATGAGCGGAATGAGTGCCGACCGCCAATTCTGTAAAAAGAGGAGCACGACCACGGCGACAAGAAGGACGGCCGCGAACAACGTACGGATGACTTCCTTGATCGATTCCGTGATGAACGGCGTCATATCCAGGGAAATGTCGTAATCGAGATCTTCCGGGAAGCTTTTCTTGAGCTGCTCCATCCGATCGCGAACCCGCTGAGCGGTGGCGACGGCATTGGCATCGGGGAGGGACCAAACGGCCAGGCTGGCATTCGGTCGGCCGTCGAGCTTGCTCGTGGTGTCCAGGTTGCGCGCCCCCAGCTCGACATGGCCCACATCCTTGATGCGAACTTTGCGGCCCATGCTATCGCTGCGGAGGATGATGTCCTCAAATTCGGCCGGATCGGACAGCCGGCCAACGGTCGTAATCGGGAATTCGAACGGCTGGCCGGTGGCCAAGGGCTGCTGACCGGCATGCCCCGCGGCCACCTGCTTGTTCTGTTCCCGAACTGCGTTGGCCACATCGGCCGCGGTCAGGTTCAGCTCCGCTAACCGTTCGGGATCGACCCACAGACGCATGCTGTAATCTTGCTGGCCGAACTGCCCCACATCGCCAACGCCATCGACCCGGGCCAGCTCGTCCTTAAGTTTGATCGTGGCATAGTTGCTGAGGTAAACCTGATCGTAGCGCCCATTGGGTGAATAGATGCCGACGACAAGGAGGATATCTGGGTTACGTTTGCGGGTTGTCACGCCGGCCTGTTTGACAACGTCGGGAAGCAAGGGCAGGGCCAGGTTGATGCGGTTCTGCACCAGCACCTGGGCGAAATTCAAATTCACTCCGGGCTTGAAGGTAACGGTCAAGGCGTAGGAGCCATCGTTGTTCGACTGGGACACCATGTACAGCATGTCCTCGACGCCGTTGACCTGCTGCTCGATCGGGGCGGCCACCGACTCGGCCACGACGCGGCCATCGGCGCCGGGGTAGTTGCACTGGACCATGATGCTGGGCGGCGTGATCTGCGGGTACTGGGCAACGGGCAGATTAAGCGCGGCCACAGCACCCGCCAGCGTGATCACGATGGACAGGACCGATGCAAAAATCGGCCGCTCGATGAAGAAGTGCGAGAACATTTGGCCGTCAGTCCTCGGAACCCGCTGGAACCGATCCGGACCCCTTCTCGTTGTCTTGCTGTTTTCTTCTCTCCCCCTCTCCGCCTCTCCCCTTCTCCTTGTCTGCCTGCATCGTCTGGGTCAGCAACCGCACCAGGGGCGATTCGGGCGCTTTGGGCCGCGGTTGCATTTTCACTTCGACCTCGGTGCCCGGCCGGACGCGCTGCATGCCGCTGACAATGACGCGCTCCCCTTCCGCCAAGCCGTCCTTGATCACCCGCAAGCCTTCGAGCTCTTGACCCACGTTGACGCGGCGGTAGGCGACCTGGTTCTTGTCATCGACGACGTAAACGTAGCTCCGTCCCTGATCACTCAGAAGGGCCTCGGCGGCAACGAGCAACGTATGGTAAGGGTTGCCGATGGGCAGCCGGATGCGCACGAACAGGCCGGACTTGAGGAATCCGTCGGCGTTGTCGAAGACGGCCCGCATGCGGATGGTGCCGGTGGTGGCATTCACGCGATTGTCGATAAAGTTCACTTTGCCGACATGCTCGAACTTGTTCCCCTCGTTGGCCAGGCTCATGAGCACCGGGAAGCGCAGTCCTGCAAGCCAGGAACCCTGTCCCTGCTTGGCCGAGGCCAGTAGATCGAGGTAGGTCCGCTCATCCACATCGAAATAGGCGTAGAGCTGGTTATCGCTGACGATCGAGGTCAGGACGGTGGTATCGGCGGTAATCAGGTTGCCCGGATCGACGAAGCGCCGGCTGATCCGGCCGCTGAGCGGGGCGATGACCCGTGTGTAATCGAGGTTGAGCCGAGCCAGGTCGCGTGCTGCTTCCACGGCTCCGACCGTCGCCCGGGATTTCTCTTCGGTGGCCAGCATGGTGTCATAATCTTCGCGGGCAATGCTGTTGCTCTGGATCATCTTGTGAGCGCGTTGCGAATTCCGCAATTGGAGGTTCTGGTCGGCCACCGCTACCTTGACATTGGCCTCCGCCTGGTCCAGAGCAGCTTGATATGGCCGGCGATCGATCTGAAACAGCAAGTCGCCTTCATGGACGAGGTCGCCTTCGTTGAACGGCGCCTCCATGATGAAGCCGGAGACACGGGCACGGATGTCGACGGTCTTGAG
>DATGIQ010000420.1:0-8983 GCA_035295665.1 Gemmataceae bacterium
CGCCGTGTCGATCGTGTAATAGTTCCCCAACGGACCACTCCCTTGCTGGACGATGCCGATCCCCACGACGTTCTGCGACTGAAACGCGCTATCGATGGCCAGCAGATGGCGGCGGTGGCCCAGATCGGGGATGCCGTTGTCGAGGATCAAAGCACTCAATGCCTGGCTGGGTCCGGGATAGCCTCCGGCGATGCTTTCACCATAATTCATGGCCGCCAAGCCGGCATCGGCCATGCGTTGTCCGGGCCCGATGCCATCGGGGGTAATGTGGGCAAAGTAGGACCGATCATTCATGTCCTGCGAATGCAGCCGGGCCGATTGGATCAGGCGGGGATCGAAGGCCAAGGGCTGGGCTGGTGCTACGCTGGATAGATCCAGGCCGATGGACGCTCCATAGGCTGCCGGGTTGGCACGGGCATCGTTGAGTTGTTCCAGAAACGCTTGTTCCACCGCGGTCGGCGTGAAGACCGATAATACCTCCCGGGTTTCCAGCAGTTCCAGGTGAAGACGAGACCGCCGTAGTGCACCGTTGCATTGCGTGGCCGCCATAATTTTCTCCCTGTGCAAAGCGCCGCCGGGGGTGCTTCCTTTTGCCTTCTTCAAAGGCCGGCTCCCATAGCTGGCCTTTGCCCCAACCCGGTCGTCGGGTCTCTACTCCAAGAGTAGATCCCGTTTTCGCTGTGCGACTGGCCAAAAAAATTTACCCCCTTCTGCGCCCTGAACGCACCGAACAGGGAACGCAGAAGGAACCTTGGGCCGAGAAGTAATCAAGAGGTGGCCAAGTCCGTCCTAGTCCCTTGGCATGGAAGTGGGCAACAATGCCATCTGGCCACTGCACGCCGGCCCTGGAGGGCGGGTGCGCGGCCTCGGCGGATGTTTAATCCCGAACAAATCGCGGTGTTGGCCGCTTAGCTGGCTCGCCTGGGATACGAGTCTCGGGGGATGGGCTGCCGCCTTGCATTCGTTTTCCTTGCCTTGCGATCGAAACAGGAGGGCGCAACTCGCCGCCACTATCACGTTCTCGCTGGCGTTTCCTAAATTCCAGGCACTGTCCTTTTGTTGCCTCAGGATGAAGAAACGAGTCTCCTCACGGGACCCATCGCGAGATTGGCTTTCCTCCAGCGTGAGAAAAACCGGCTTGCCCGTGAGCCGGCCCAGTTGGCCGATCCTCAACCGGTGATAATCTGGGCGGTTCAGGATGTCAAGACTAATGTGCCGGCAAATGAATAATGCGGAATCGATATCGGAAACGAAACCGGCCAATGGCCATGTGCTCCGCGCCACCCCTTGGAGCCCCCGTCACATCTGATAGGATGTATCCTAACCCACGGAAGCAGTGGACCGCACGGGATGGCCACTGACCGGCGGCCATTGACCATCGACCATGCCAAAACGCACCGACCTCAAAAAAATTCTCCTCATCGGCTCCGGCCCGATCGTGATCGGCCAAGCGTGTGAGTTCGATTACAGCGGCACCCAGGCTTGCAAAGCCCTGCGGGAAGAAGGTTACACCGTCGTTCTGGTGAACTCCAATCCCGCGACCATCATGACCGACCCCGGCATGGCCGATCGAACCTACATCGAACCCGTCACTTGGGAAATCGTTGCCAAGATCATCGAGCGGGAACGGCCCGACGCCCTTCTGCCCACGCTGGGCGGCCAAACGGGGCTAAATACCGCCATGGCGCTGCACCAGCATGGCGTGCTGGAGCAATATGGCGTCGAAATGATCGGCGCCCGCGCAGACGTGATTGAGAAGGCTGAAGATCGCGAGAAGTTCAAGGCGGCCATGCTCCGTATCGGCTTGGCCGTGCCTAAGAGTGGGGTGGCGCGTACCTTGGCCGAGGCCCAGGCCCTGCGGGAGCAGATTGGGCTCCCCTGCGTGCTCCGCCCCAGCTTCACCCTGGGCGGCACCGGCGGCGGAATTGCCTACAACCGGGAAGAGTTCAACGAATTGATCGCCCGCGGCCTGGACCTCAGCCCGGTCAGTGAAGTCCTGATCGAAGAATCGGTCATCGGCTGGAAAGAGTTCGAGCTGGAAGTGATGCGCGATCGTGCCGATAACGTGGTGATCGTCTGCTCGATCGAAAACCTCGACCCCATGGGGATCCATACTGGCGATTCGATCACCGTTGCCCCGGCCCAGACGCTCACCGACAAGGAATACCAACGGATGCGCGATGCCGCCATCGCCGTCATCCGGGAGATCGGTGTCGAGACCGGCGGCAGCAATATCCAGTTCGCCATCAACCCGGACGATGGTCAGATGGTGGCCATCGAAATGAACCCGCGCGTCAGCCGGTCGAGCGCCCTGGCTTCGAAAGCCACCGGCTTCCCCATCGCTAAAATCGCCGCCAAACTGGCCGTGGGCTATCGGCTGGACGAACTTCGCAATGATATTACGCGGGAAACGCCAGCCTGTTTCGAACCGACCATCGACTATGTCGTCACCAAGGTGCCGCGCTGGAACTTTGAGAAGTTTCCCGATGCGGATCCAACGCTGACGACCCAGATGAAGTCGGTTGGCGAAACCATGGCCATCGGCCGAACGTTCAAGGAATCGTTGCAGAAAGCGCTGCGCGGCCTGGAAACAGGGCGTTTCGGCATCGGTTGCGACCGGGCGGACCGCTGGGGTCTACCGCTTCAGCCGGGACGCGATGAGATCTTTGCCAAGCTGGCGACTCCGAACGCCGAACGCGTTTGGTATCTGCGCTACGCCCTGAAAGCCGGCATTTCCGTCGAAGAGGTTTACCAGCGGACCAAAATCGATCGCTGGTTTCTGCACAACGTGCGTGAGCTGGTCGAACTGGAAGACCGACTCCGTGCCTGTCCCGGGCTGAACATGGCCGATGCCTCATTATTGTTAACAGCAAAACAGCACGGCTTCTCCGATCAGCAGCTGGCCCATCTTTGGCACACCACCGAAGCCGAAGTGCGGCGGGCGCGGAAAGCGAAGGGGATTCAGGCAGTCTACAAACTCGTGGACACCTGTGCGGCCGAGTTCGAGGCATTCACGCCGTATTATTACTCCACCTATGAAGTGCCTCCCGCCATCTGCCCTTTGCAATCTTGCGAAGCAGGGCTGACTGCGGCTGGGGAGGAGAAGCAATGGCCCGTTGCCGGTCTGTCGGAAGACGAGACCCGCATGGCTTCCGGCAAAAGTCGCATCATGATCCTGGGCGGGGGTCCGAACCGCATCGGCCAGGGGATCGAGTTTGACTACTGCTGTTGTCAGGCCGCCTTCGCCCTCAAGGAAGCCGGGTACGAGACCGTCATGGTGAACTCCAACCCGGAGACGGTCTCGACCGATTACGACACAAGCGACCAACTCTTCTTCGAGCCGCTCACAGCGGAGGATGTCCTCAATATTTGCGATCGGGTGCAGCCACAAGGCCTGATCGTGCAGTTCGGCGGGCAGACGCCGCTCAACCTGGCCCGCGCCCTCGAGACGGCCGGCGTACCGATCATCGGCACGAGTGTGGACAGCATCGATATTGCGGAAGACCGGGAGCGATTCCAGATCCTGGTCGAACGGCTCGGCCTGAAGCAGCCGGCCAACGGCACCGCCCTGGACTTGCAGCAGGCCAAGCACGTGGCCCGCCGGATTGGCTACCCCGTGCTGGTCCGGCCCAGTTATGTCCTGGGCGGCCGAGCCATGGAGATTGCCTACGACGAGCTGGCTCTGAGCCGGTACCTCCGTCAGGCAATCGAAGCATCACCGGGCAAGCCCATCTTGATCGATCGCTTTCTGGAATCCGCGATCGAGGTGGATGTCGATTGTCTAAGCGATGGGCAGCGGACGCTGATCGGCGGCGTGATGCAACACATCGAGGAGGCCGGTATCCATTCCGGCGACTCGGCGTGTGTAATTCCACCGCACAGCCTGCCGCCGAACGTGATCGAGGAAATCAAACGCCAAACCCGAGAGCTGGCCCGAGAGCTGAACGTCAAGGGGCTGATGAACGTTCAATTTGCCGTGACCCGCGATGGCACCGTGTATGTATTGGAGGTCAATCCGCGCGCCAGCCGAACCGTTCCCTTCGTCTCCAAAGCAACCGGCATTTCCCTGGCTCGCTATGCGGCGCTGGTCATGATCGGCAAAACGCTGGATGAGCTGGGCGTGGTGGAGGAGGTCGTACCGCGGCATTTCTCGGTCAAGGAAAGCGTCTTCCCGTTCAACAAGTTTCCGGGAGTCGATATCATCCTCGGTCCGGAAATGCGCTCCACGGGCGAGGTCATGGGGATTGACGATAGCTTTCCGGTGGCCTTTGCCAAGAGTCAGCTGGCGGCCAACAGTGCGTTGCCGAGCTCGGGCACGCTGTTCCTGAGCGTGGCCAACCGGGACAAGCCGGAGGTCGTGCCGATTGCCCAGGCGTTGACGAAGATGGGTTACAAGCTACTCTCCACGCTGGGCACAGCCCAGGCGTTGCGCGCCGCCGGCATCGACGTAGAAGTGGTGCCCAAGCTCCAAGAGGGCCGGCCCAATGTGATCGACCACATGAAGAACGGCGAAATTGCCCTGGTCATCAACACGCCCAGCGGCAAAGGAGCCCGCACCGATGAGGGGCGAATCCGCGCCGCCGCCGTGGCGCATGGGATCACGTGCATCACGACGTTGGCGGCGGCCCACGCGGCTGTCGAAGCCTGCCGGGCCTTGCGTCAGCAACCCCTGGCGGTGCGTGCGCTGCAAGAACGCCTGTAATCCAGAATTCATCACCGTTCCGGCTTCCTCCAGGCTAGCCCGGCCGTCCGCTGCCGGTCAGACTGAAACATCGGGCACGGTCCTGGAGAATCGCATTGGCCCCGTGCGGTAGTGGGATTGAGATCACGGCGTGGATAACCCAGCCGACCAGCATCTGCATCGCGCAGCACCGCGAACAGAAATCGGTAGATCGGCCCACAGTAGCGGCATAGCAGCTCTCGCTGTGCCTGGCCGACGGCAGCTCCCTGGCCCTGGTGCGCCTGAAAAAGCAGATCGCAGGGCATCGAGATGCGGCATGGCGCTGCCCTTCGAACCGATAAACGGTTCTCAGAATTCAACCATCTTCTCATGTTGTCCATCCCGAGAGCGTGCTATACTACGCTTGGTAAATGCTCGCTCCGGAATCCTTTGTGGTTTCGGGACAACGGGCAGCGCCCGGCGGTGCTGCCCGCTGCCCCGAAGCAGGGATTCGGTTCTGGGGCCACCGCGGCGAACGGGTGGGCTGCTCGATGCCTGCACAGCTCGTGTCCTTGACGGACGGACCGACTCTGATCGTGGATAAGCCTGTCCTCTTGATCGGCCGCCACCCCGAGTGCGACATCCAGATCGATTCGCGGAAGATTTCGCGGCGTCATTGCTGCATTGCCCAGGTTGCGGATTACCTGGTGGTGCGCGATCTGGGTAGCACCAATGGAATTCGCATCAACGGCGTCCGTGTGCTGGAGGGCCGGCTCAATCATGACGATGAGCTGACGATCGGTGGCCTCCGCTACCGCGTGTGCTGGGGCCAACCGGCTGAATCTGCCCCGCGGCCGGCTCCCGACGTGGCGATCCGGGCCGAGCCGCAGCATCCCGCGCCACCCATCGAAGTCGATGATGATGCGGTGCTGGAAGCATGCGATGAGCCCGTTCCGCTGGTCGATCCGCACGGCCCAAGGCCGGAAGGGGACTCGAACCATCACCGTCCTCATGTCCTTCCGAACGAGCTGCACCTGGCTCCTGCCAGCGAATCGGATGGGCAAAGTCCCTCTTCGAAATGAATGTTCCGCACGGACGCCTAGAACCCAAGGAACCCAACGATGGTGGATCTTAGTGTGGAGTTCTGTGGCGTGAAAGCGCCCAATCCGTTCTGGTTAGCGTCTGCTCCACCGACCAATTCGGAGTATCAGGTTCGGCGCGCGTTCGATGCCGGGTGGGGTGGCGCCGTCTGGAAGACGATTGCCCACGAACCGATTGTCAATGTCTCGTCGCGTTACGGCAGCGTGGATTACGATGGTCGAAAAGTGTCTGGCTTGAACAATATCGAGCTCATTACCGACCGCACGCTGGATGTCAATTTGAAGGAAATTGCCGCGGTCAAGAAAGCCTACCCCAAGCATGCACTGTTTGTCTCGCTCATGGTGGAATCGCGGCGCGAGGCCTGGCACGACATCACCAAACGGACGCAGGACGCGGGCGCGGACGGCATCGAGCTGAACTTCGGCTGTCCGCACGGCATGAATGAGCGCGGCATGGGATCGGCCGTTGGCCAGGTACCCGATTATGCGTGCATGATTACGTCCTGGGCCAAAGAAGTTGCCACGATCCCCGTGATGGTCAAGCTGACGCCGAACGTGGCCGACATCACCGCCATCGGCCGGGCCGCGGTCAACGGCGGGGCCGATGCGCTTTCGCTGATCAACACCCTCAACTCGGTCATGGGCGTGGATCTCGACACCTTTTCCCCGAAACCGGCAGTGCGTGGCCAAGGGAGCCACGGCGGCTACTGCGGCCCGGCCGTCAAGCCAATCGCCCTGCACATGGTCTCGGCCTTGGCCGGCGATCCGCAGATCCACGTGCCTCTCAGCGGCATCGGCGGCATCCAGGCCTGGCAGGATGCCGTCGAATTCATGCTTCTGGGGGCCAGCACCGTGCAAGTCTGCACCGCCGTCATGCACTACGGATTTCGCATCGTCGAGCAGCTTCAGAGCGGCCTGGAAGGGTGGATGATGGAGAAAGGCTTCCGCCGGCTCACCGATTTTGTCGGCCATTCCGTGCCGCGGATCAAGTCCTGGGGCGACCTCGACCTGAATTACAAGGTGGTCGCCGAGATCGATCCAAACAAATGCATCCATTGCGGGCTTTGTTACATTGCCTGCGAAGATGGTGCCCACCAATCGATCCGCTGGGAGCGGATGCCGACGAGCGAATTCCTCGGCCGAAATGGTCATTTGGCCCATGCGGTCCATTCGGGCGGCCTGGAGGTAGTGCCCGGAGCCGGCGGCGACACGATCAATATTTACACGATCAAGCAGGACACCTGTGTCGGCTGCAACCTATGCAGCCTGGTGTGCCCGGTGCAAGGCTGTATCACGATGAAGGAAGTAGACACAGGAAAACCGTGCATGAGCTGGAATGCGTATCAGGCCCTGCTGGCAGAGGGCAAGACCGAGAAGATTCGGCCGCCGGAGCACGTGTAGCATCGGTGGCCGAATTAGCGCGACTTTGCCGGGGCCGACGCCGGAACGATACCAAGGACCTCGTCCAGACAATCCGCCAAGAAATCCGCGTCATCCTTGGTCAGGCACATGGGCGGCTTGATGCGCAGCGTGTTCCCAAATAACCCGCCTTTGCCAACCAGCAGCCCCCGCTCCTTGCATAGTTCGAGCACCTCGGCTGCCTCCGTGCTGGCCGGCTCTTTTGTCTGCCGGTCGCGGACCAATTCCACGCCGAGCATGAGCCCCATGCCGCGCACTTCGCCGATGAGCGGTTGCCGCTGCTGAACTTCGAGAAGCCGGTTCTTCAAGTGGGTGCCGACCTGAAGGGCGTTGTGTTGGATATTTTCGTGGTCGATCACTTCCAGGGTGGCCAATCCCTGCGTTACAGAAACCGGGTTGCCGCCGAACGTGTTGAAGTGCAGGCGATTCTTCATGACAGCAGCGATCGCCGGCCGAGTCACACAGGCGCCCAGGGGCGCGCCGTTGCCGATCCCCTTGGCCATGGTCACCAGGTCCGGCGTCACACCCCAGTTCTGAAAACCCCAAAAATGGGTACCCGTCCGTCCGAACCCAGTCTGCACCTCGTCGGCAACGCACAGCCCGCCGTGCTTGCGCACCAGATCGTAGGCGATCTGAAAATACTCCGGCGGCGGCGTCACCGTTCCGCCAACGCCTTGGATCGGCTCGGCGATAAAGCAGGCCACTTCACCGCATGTCTCATAGCGGATCAGATCTTCCACATCGCGTGCACACCGAACATCGCAGCTTGGATACTCCAGGCCATACGGACAGCGGTAACAATAGCCCGGAGTGGCATATTTGACGTTGAGCGCGGAATTGGTCTTGAACTTCCAGTTGCTGTGGGCGGTAAGCCCCATGGTGGCTTGGGTGCCGCCGTGATAGCCATTGCGCAGGCTGATCACTTCGTGGTTGCCCGTGTATTCGCGAGCAGAAAGGATGGCGAGTTCGTTTGCTTCACTGCCGCAGTTCGTGAAATAGCTGATGGACAGCCCACTGTCGGCAGGCATGTGCTCGGCGAGTTTCTTGCCGAACAGGGCGATCGTCGGGTGCAGGTAAATGGTCGTCGTGTGCTGTAGTCTGCCGATTTGTTCTTTGACCTTTTCGACCACCTGCGGGTGGCAATGGCCGACCGACACGCTGACGATGCCGGCGAAGCCGTCGAGATATTGCTTGCCGGTCTCGTCCCAGAGATACTGCATGTGGCCTTCGACGACGAGCAGCGGATTCTTGTAGTACGTGATGAGGCCGGGCGTCAGATACTGACGCCGCAAGGCAAGGACTTCGTCCCGTGAGGGACCGGTGTACGGAGCGGGTTGGTGGGAAGAAAGCGGTAGAGGCGCTCTGCGGGGCGCGGACTTGGCGGGCTGGGATTCCGACTTGATCGCGGTTGCCGCTCCGTTACTGGCCATCACGGGCTCCTTTCGACAAAGGACTGCGGAGACACAAAACCTACGCCGCGGCGGCGGGGCTCAGAACCTGCTCTTTGCATAGTTGCAGCACGTGGTTCAGCGCTGCAACAAGCTCATCCAGGCGGGAGACATCATAAATTTGTGGATGTCGGATGAGTGTTTGACCGTGAAGCTTACCGAAACGCCAGACGAAACCGTCCGATGCGCCCCCGTAAATAATGCGCTGAGGATCGCCGTTCAGTGTTTGCGCGGCGTGCATGGCGGCCAAGCATTGCCCCCAGCCCAGATCAAAATCATTCCGTTTGGCCTCCATGATCATCGCCAAGGGCGTTTCCATGACGTGAATGGAGAGCGGCGAGCGTTTGGCGATCAAG
>DATGIQ010000421.1:0-4103 GCA_035295665.1 Gemmataceae bacterium
GCCAGACGGTAGCATGCCACGCGGGGCCCAGAGCCGGCTCAAAGTACGGGGTCAGAGGTGGATAGGCAGCCGCGTCGAGGGTTCCAGCGATTTCATCCAAGAGCTGACGTGCTCTCTCCAAGTCTTCGCCGGCAAAAATACTATTGGGCAGCCGGGCTTCGTAAGCCTGAATTTCCGCGTACGGCTTGTGTCGATCCTGAAATGCGGTGATCGCCTGGACATCAGCGCGGACACCGGCCAACAGCTCGGGAATACCCTTGCCGCCGCGTCCCACGACGGTAAGGCACAGGGGGGATCCGGTTGCGAACAATAGGGGCACGTATGGTCCCAGTTCCCCGAGCCGCTCCGCCGGGCAAACAAAGCGGCCGAGCATCCAGCGATCGGAATTGTCCAGATAGCTGGCGTATTGACGAACGGCTTGGTCGAGGGGCAGCCTGGCCGGGGGAAACAGGCCGGCGTAATCGAGGATCCCGGCCAAGAGGGTTCGCAAACTGGACTGCATGGCCATCTCTCCGGGTGCGTGCCGTCGCACACCGATATTCTATGGCCATCGGGGAGTTCGGTTGAGCGGCGGCTCGGGGGAGCCGCCGCGAAGGAATTGGCCCTTACCAGCGATGGCCGTAATGGGCATAGCCAAAGCCAACGCCGACGGCGACCGGCGGAGCCGGCTCGACCACGTAAACCGGCGGCGAATACACTGGCGCCGCGGAATAGATGCGCCGCGGATAGCGGTTGGGCGTGGCTAACATTTCCTGGATGACCGCATCGCTGACGCCTTGCTGCTTCAGCCAAACCGTATCGCCAGCAGAAAGCTGGAACACCGAATGGGTGGACCGGATCTGCGTGATGATGACCTCGTCGGTGACATGCTGCTGCGCCAGATAGACGACGTCCGTGATCCCCATCGGGCCTGGCTGGGCGGCCGCCGCGGCGGCAAGCTTGGCATCCGTCTTCTTTTCGGACTCGTCCACGGCATGGCCAATTAGACCGCCGGACAAGGCTCCCACACCGGCACCAATGAGGGCACCGGCGCCGGTATGTCCGGTGGCGCTGCCGATGAGCGCTCCTGTTCCGGCCCCGATTGCACCGCCTACGCCTACCCCCTTCTCGGTATTGGACATACTGCTACAGCCGCACACGATCAGGGACGGCACCAGCAACGCACTGCCAAGAGTTTTCCGGTTCATCGGAGTGACTCCTGATGAAAACTGGTTTCGGGTTTGCAGCGGGCTCCGGGCGGCCCGAGCCGCACTATGCGGGATCTCTGCCGGCGGGTCAAGGCCATCCGCGCAGGAGGGCTTTGCCCGTTTGCCCGTCTTACCGGGACGCGCCGGCTGGGACTATTACGCCTACCATGCAATTAATATCGGCCTGTCCGGTCCTGGACATGAAACCCCGCATCCCCTCACTGCGGGCTCCGCGGTCTCTGCCCCTCTGTGCGAAACGGTTTCGGTTCAAGCTTCGCCCGAGGAGCAGAGACCGAGCATCAAGTAACTGTAGCACGGAACGCATTCCGAACCGTCAAAGCCAGGATCTGGCCGTCGCGAATGGCAGGGACAGCACCAGGTACGACCGCTCCAATCGTCGCTGGACTCTTCCCACCACCCATTCGGCCCAATGCGTTTCCTCGGCGGGCTTTCCCACAGCCGGGACAAATCCCGCGGCTGCATACTTCATACTGGGTTCCCCAATCGCATCCGGTCCTTTAGAGTAGATGTGGGGATGGCGGCTCCGGTGTCGAACGCGAAAGGTAGAACCCCGTGGATAATGCTCCCTTTCTGGTTCACCAACATGCCGGTCTGACGATCGAAGGGTATTCGCGGGCCGCGGTGCAAACCTACTGGCGCATCCCGGAGATGAAGATTGGCTTCGACCTGGGCGCCCAACCGTGGGACTTTATGGGCACGCCAACTTGGCTCATCTCACACACCCATCTCGACCATGTGGCTGCGCTGCCGGTTTATGTTGCCCGCCGACGAATGATGCGCATGGAGCCTCCCACGCTCTATCTGCCGGCCGAAGGCGTCGAGGATGTTCGCCGGCTGCTCATGGTTATGCAACGCCTTGATCGGGGCCGCATGGTTTGCCAGCTCAATGGCGTGAGGGCCGGCGAGGATATCGAGTTCTCGCGCGAATTGGTGATCACGGCATTTCGGACATCACACACCATTCCGTCCCTGGGCTATGTCGTCTGGGACCGTCGCTTCAAGCTGAAGGAAGAGTACCATGGCCTGGCTGGGGAGCAGATTCGCGACCTTCGGCTCGCGGGGACAGCAGTGACGCGCGAAGTGCGAACGCCATTGGTCGCTTACACCGGGGACACCAGTCCGGCGGGGCTCGATAACTATCCCGCCGTCTATGAGGCCAAGATCTTGATCACCGAGGTCAGCTTCATTCGTCCCAATCATCGCCGGGAGAAGATCCATAAGTTTGGCCACATGCACCTGGACGACGTCGTGGAACGAGCCGACCGTTTCCGCAACGAGCTCATCATCTTTTCCCACTTCAGTACGCGGTACCATCCGCAGGAGATCCGCCGCCTGATCGACGGCAAATTGCCGCCACGGCTGCTGGAGCGAGTCAAGCTTTGGATTTAGAAACACGGATGAAGTGTTTGGAACCTCGAGCTTATCCGCGCTCCGATTGAAGCTGACCGTTGAGCAGCGGTTCGCAGAACCGCTGCTCAACGGTCACAACCAATTTGCCGCACACGAGCCTGACGGGCCAGCGACGGACCTTCGCTGACCCGTCAGGCTCGTGCAGCCGTTTCCTGCACGGCGTTGAACTTGCCGTGGAATGCCGGCCGGCATGGGGTTCAGCCGGTTCCCAATTCACTCTGCAGTAATTGGTTCCAGTAATTGAGCCCGTTGGGGTCCGGAGCACGCTGGAAAACGAGCTGGTACATTCCGGTGATCCAGTTCTGAAGACTGCTGCCATGGCCGGCGTAAAACTCCGCCGAAGCCACGAACGCAGCCACCACCTGCTCGTCGGCCATGCCGTGCTGGAGATTGCTGATCCACCCGGCCACTTCCGCGGCGCCCGGAGTGCGGCCCAGGTAGCGTTGATACGCAGCGGAAACAACGTCGCTTTCATGTTCCACGCTGTCCGCAAAACCGAGCGCGATACTGGACCGGCTGTTGCCCACCGCCAACGCATGCAGCCAGGCGGCATCCCCCGCGGCATCCGGACTGCGGTTCAGCAGATCATGATACAGCGCATCGATCCAGGCCTGGTCGGTGCTGCCGGATTGCTGAAAGTATTCGGGAGAGGAAGTGAAGCCAGCCAACACCTGCTCATCGCTGACCCCATTCTGCAAGATGTTGACCCAGATGCTGACCTCGGCTGTGGCGGGGGTTCGGTGCAGCAACTGTTGGTAATCTTGCATCACCAGGTTGGTGAAATATTCCTGGCTGTGCGCGAAGGTGTTGGCCACGCCGTCCAGCACTGTCGCCATCACTCCGCCCGTATAGGCCGTCGGTGAATCCGAGCCTCGGCGGCGCCGGCCCAGTCCCGCTGCGACATCGCTGGCCGAGTCGTTGCTGGTGTTCAGCTCACCACCGCCGGATACGGTAACGGTGTTGGTGACGGTAGTGGGGGCGTCGTTGGCCACGCCGACGGTCAGGGTGAGGCCCGGGAAGCTGGCGCGGCTGACCAGGACATCGCTGCGTGTCGCCGTAATGGTTTGACCCGTAGCCGACACGCTCCAACCATCGCCCGTTGCCTCGCCGGTGTAGGTCAATCCCGTCGGCAACACATCGCTGATCATCACGGGACCATTGCTGGCGGCCAGTCCCACGTTGCTCACCGTGATCGTGTACGTGCCCGTACCGCCCGCGGTGAAATCGCCTCCGTGGCTGATGGCGATGATGAGGTCCGCCACCTGAGAGATGGTGGTCGGATCGCTGGCGGAATCGTTCGTGGTATTGACTTCGCCGCCGCCGGCGACCGTGGCCGTGTTCGTGAGACTGGCCGGGGCGTCAAGGGCCACGCCGATGGTGATCGTCAGGGCAGGATAGCTGCCGCCGGCAGCCAGCACATCGCTCCGCGTGGCCGTGATGGTCTGGCCATTGGCCGTGATGGTCCAGCCGTTGATGGTCCCGTTG
>DATGIQ010000422.1:0-3025 GCA_035295665.1 Gemmataceae bacterium
CATCGCCTTCACGACTTCAAAGGCCATCGGTAAACTCGTAATCGTCGCAGCTCGCTGTGACATGGGGGTGCTCCGTTGTGGGCTTGGCAGCCACAGGTGGAGTACCCCTTCCTCGCCTGACACAGAATCCCTTACGTCACCCTCATGCCGCGGCAGCTTGACAAGCCCTTTCGCTCAAGCCCAGGATTGCGTCCTCCAACCAGAAAACTTTGTCGGGAGGCTTCTATGAACCAGATGAAGAAGACCTCGTCTTATCTGGTCGCCGCGGCGTGCCTGTGCCTGGCGGCGACTGGGGTGGCGAGGTCGGCGGAAGGCCAATCGGCTTCTTCTTCGACCGCATCGCCATCGCTCGATTACGAGTTTTTCAAGGCCAAGGTGGAGCCGATCTTCCTTGCCAAGCGTGCCGGCCATGCGCGGTGTGTCGTTTGCCACACGACCAACAACGCGCCATTTCATCTGGTAAAGCTCTCACCCGGGAGCACGACCTGGAACGAGGAGCAGTCACGCCGGAATTTCGAGCTGATCCAGAAAGTGGCCCAGCCCGGCTTTGAGGGCAGCAAAATTCTCACCCATCCGCTCGCCGAAGAGGCTGGTGGCGATCCCCACCATGGCGGAGGCCAGCAGTTCAGCTCGAAGAACGAGCCGGAGTGGCTGACGTTGAAAGCATTTGTGCTTGGCGACAAGCTGAAATAGCAGCCGCACAAGCACTTGTCTCCGATGAACGGACATGTCTCCTAAAACAATGCCTCGGGGGGTAACTGTCGTTGAAAAGAGGGATGACGAAGATGACCAACAAACACCTGTTTCGAGGGGGTCTTGCGGTTCTAGCGGGTATCATTCTCTGCACGACATCGTTTTCGCCGGCCGCCGCGCAGGAATCGAAGCTGCGGATCATCCAGACGAATTCCGCCGGCGATAACATTCACATCATCAATCCGGTCACCAACAAGGTCGTGGGAGAGATTAAGGGGATCGAAGCGCCCCATGGGATTGTGGTAGCCCCGGACGGCAGCCGAATCTACGTCAGCGAACAAGCGAATAATACGGTCACCGTATTCGACGGCAAAACGCTCGAGGTGACCAAGCGAATTCCGTTAAGCGGAAATCCCAACTTGATCGACATCACGCCCGACGGGCGATGGATCTACGTCGCGATCGCCCTGACCTGGGACGACTTGTCAGAGTTTCCGCAGGTCAAAGCGAACCCGACAGGGGGCGTCGACGTCATTGACACGGCTTCGCTTCAGAACGTGAAGACCATTTCGCTCAAGGGCGGCATTCACGACCTCAACGTCACCCCGGACGGCAAGTACGTGCTCGCCGGGGCCAGCAGAGGTGCCAAGCCAGCGGCGAACGCGATGTTCGTAATTGACACGCACACCAACGAGGTCGTCCGGACGGTGTCCATGAGCCCGTCGCCGTCGCCGATGGCGGTAACCAAGAATCCCGACGGCTCCACCGATAAGGTTTATGCCCAGTTGGGTGGCTTTAACGGCTTTGCCGTCCTGGATTTCGCAACGGGCGTGAGGACCAATCAGATCAAGCTTCCCGACGTGGCCCCCGACAAGCAGAACCCGTTCGGGCCGCCCGCCGGCTCTCACGGCATTGCCGTGACGGCGGACCAGAAGACGCTGCTGGTCAACAGCAGGCTGAACAATGCCCTCTATGCTTACTCACTGCCGGAGTTGAAGCTGCTCGGAGGTGTCCCGCTCGGCGGGAAGGGAGCGGGCTGGTTGACGGTCACGCCCGACGACAAGACCGCCTACGTGGCAAATGAACACACGAACAACGTCTCGGCCATCGATATCAAGTCTCTGAAGGAAGTCGCTCTTATCCCGGTCGGGTTCGCGCCGGCGCGGAACGTCACTTGGATGGCCCCGTAAGGCTATCGAAACACTAAAAGCTGCCACGACCGGTCGCCGAGCCACCTTCGGCGACCGTTTTCATAAGAGGGGAAGCACATTCTCTCGCATGCAGGGAAATCGCGCTTGGGCGCGGCGCCTTCTTCTCCCTCTCCCGGCTTGCCGGGAGAGGGGTCGGCTGAGGTGAAATGCGATCGCCTCCCGGCGGACAAGGGTTGCGGAAGGCCCTGGGGCGTCAAGCCGGAACGAGTCGGGCTGGAAAACTCGGACACGCTCTGGAAAAGCGCCAGGACTCCCTTCCACCCAAAGGTAACATGGTGTACATCTTCGGCGAGCTGCCAATAGGACGTGCCGAGGTCCAGGGGGCAACCGGCAGCGAGCGTGCTATCGGCTAGCAGTTCACCCCAAAATTTAATCGCCTTCAACAATTTGAAGTTCGATCCGGCCCACCCTTGCGGCCGCGATCTTAATTGCGCCTGCAATGCCGGCCGGTCGAACGATCATCCAAAGGAGACCTTCAATGAAAAGGGGATTGATCGCCATCGCCGGGTTGCTGTGTTCGATGCCGGCGCTTGCCGATGATGGCTGCAGCATTCCGGATGCCATCGTAAAGAACCTGCAGGCTCAGCTCGCCACCGTCGTGAATCAGCCCGACGCCAATGGAGGGTTGTTCAAGCCCAACCGTATGTGGTCGGCCGTGGTCGATCGCCAGGGCGTCCTTTGCTCCGTGATACGCAGCGATCCAGACGCATGGCCTGGCAGCCGGTCGATCGCCATCGCCAAGGCCAGCACCGCCAACGATTTCAGCAACAACAAGCTGGCACTCTCCACCGCCAATCTCTACTCGTTCACTCAGCCGGCCAATACCGCTCCTGCGGTCAACTTCCCGGCTGGCTCACTCTACGGGCTGAATAACTCCAACCCGTTCAATCCGGAATTCCAGGCGCAGGGAACGGGAATCGGCAGGGTCCCGGGCGGAATCATCACCTTCGGCGGCGGCGTTGCGCTCTACCGGGGCGGGCAGGTGATTGGCGGCTTAGGGGTCAGCGGCGACACCGCGTGCGCGGACCACGCCATTGCGTTCCGGATGCGCCAACTTGCCAAACTGGACGGCACACCGAGTTCCGACAACATCGTATATCTCGGCGCGGGCGAACTGCCCC